>JAYYQC010000103.1:0-7860 GCA_036128675.1 Myxococcota bacterium
AGCGTGCCACCGACTGTGCCCAAGCGATGCAGCGTGCGATGCGCGCGTTGACTGAGGGATGGACGAATGACGGCGCGGGGCACCTCCAGATGCGCATCGGTATCCATCACGGTAAAGCGGTCGTCGGTAACTTTGGTTCCGCGCAGCGCTCTGATTACACCGCGATAGGGCCTACAGTGAACCTAGCCTCCCGGATCGAATCGGCGGCGGAGCCCGGCGGCGTCTTCGTTTCTGACGCGATAGTCAAGGTTATGGCTGAGGGCGCGACCGCAGAGGTCGGCGCGTTTGAGCTTAAGGGGATTGAAGGTCAGGTTACCCTCCATCGGCTTATTGAGCGCGACTGATGCTTCCACTCTTTCAGGCTGCGCCGTCCCGGAGGGCAGGTCGTCGTACATTGAGGTGACTCAGCGCACCGTATTATGCTGAAGACATCGATGAATACGGGCTTTATGGGTACCGTGAAATTATCAGGGGGCGTAGCTCGTGCACCGTTGGCTTTTATATGCTGCTTTATTGTTGAGCGCAGCCTGTGCATCGGATGGCGCGGCCAAGAAGTTACCGAGCATTCAAGACGGTAGACTCGACCTTTCCGATTGGGATTTCGAGAGCGATGGTGCTCTTGATTTGGACGGTCGATGGCTCTTCGCCTGGAAGTCCTTTGTCGCCATACCGTCCGATATCACAGACGTAGAGTCGGCTTTTCCCGCGCGTTTTGAAGTCCCCGGATACTGGGGAGATTCGGTCTTAAGCTCGACCGGCGAGGAGTTGAGCTCGGAGGGATTCGCGACCTATGCTCTCCGGATTGATGGGCTAAAAGGGCGAGCCCTGGCGGTACCACTGCCCGATGTACTCTCAGCCGTGTGTCTTTACACCTTGAGCGAGGGAGGGGAGCGCTCCAAGCGCTACTGCCGTGGACAACCGGGCACACGCGCCGAGGATGAGATTGGTCATTATTATAGCTACGAGTTGATGCCAATTGGACACAGTGGTGACGGTGAAGGCAAGATGTCGTCTACCCTTCTTGTGATGGAAATGAGCAATTTTGTTCATTCGCGCGGAGGCGTCTCGCGAAGTATCCAGCTGCAGAATTTTGATCGGCTCACTGAATCGACGCTCTCGAAGCGGCTTCGTAAGGCCTTCGCTCTCGGCATTCTCTTTTGTTTTGGGTTCTACCATCTCTTGTTGTCGCGTTTTAGGAGAGACGATAATGCGATGGTTCTTTTCGGGCTCTTTGTGCTCTCGACCCTCCTCAGAGATATCTCGACCGGCTCGATTCGCCTCTTTGACAACCAGGTATCAGAGCTAAGTTTTGATCTGCTCATTCGCTTTGAATATGTGACTATTCCTCTCTGTATTATGAGCGGGACCGGCTTTCTCCTGGCCTTGATTCCTTCAGAAGGTTTTAGACGCATCGTCCGTGCTTTGGTCGGCATCGGTACGTTGTTTACGCTTATCCCATTGCTCACACCGCTCGCTTGGTTCAGCCAGCTCGTTGAAGTGTATCAGATGTTCGCGGCGTTGGGCGGGCTGATTGTGGTAGGGCATCTTCTCCTCACCGCACGCCAGGGTAATCGGATTGCACTTTATATGTTGGGCGCTTTTGCGATTATCCTCGTTGCGATTGTCAACGATATCCTGCACACCCGCGGCCTGATCCAGACCAACTTATTTTTGGCCGAGGCGTTGATCCTCGTCGTGGTAGCGCAAGCGCTTATTCTCGCGGGTCGCAACCGCTTGATGCATGAGCGATTGGTTAGGCTCACCGAAAACCTACAGGAAGAGGTCGCAACGCAGACACTCGAATTGGAGCAGAAAAAGCAGGCCGCAGAGGATGCTCAAGCCGAGGTTCAGCAGCTTAACGACTATATCACCGAGAGTGTTCTCAAGCGTTATCTTCCACCAGCCCTGATCGGGGATATCTTAAGTGGTGAGCTGAGCATGGATAAGCCGGCTGAGCTTCGGGACATCACTGTCCTATTCTCGGATTTAAAGGGCTTTACGGCGGCCTCTGAGGCGTTGGGTCCAGAGGGAATTTCAGCCTTCTTGAACGAATATCTCACAGTCATGAATGAGGTCATCTTTGAACATGGTGGCACCATCGATAAATTTATCGGCGATGCCATCATGGTGCTCTTTGGTGCTCCGAAAGAGATGTCGAAAGAAGACCAGGTGCGCCGCGCAGTTTTTTGTGCAAAAGCGATGCAGATACGGCTAAAAGCACTTACCCATGCATGGCAGCGCGAAGGGGCCGGTCGGCTTGATATGCGGATCGGGATTCATCATGGGCCTGCGGTTGTCGGTAATTTCGGCTCTGCTCAGCGCTCCGATTACACCGCGATTGGTCCCAGCGTGAATATGACCGCTCGGATTGAAGCGGCTTGCGACCCAGGGCACGTCTTCGTATCGGAGACTGCCGCCAAATTGATGGATGAGGGTGATACCGAAGAAGCGGGTGTATTTGAACTCAAGGGTATTGAGGGAAGGGCGACGCTCTATCGCGTCCTATAGAAAACCATACTCTCGGTTAAGCTTTAAAATCAGGCACGTGTTGCGCAATAATCGAGCGCGCAACGCGGATGGGTCTATCCCAGGCATCAATGGTTCCAGCGATGCCATCGCCAAACTCATTGTCGAAGGCTTGCCCGTCTCTTTCCGATATTTTCATGGATGTTCGATAGAGAAGTAGTCGCTCGCTGGATTGCTTGAAGCGTATTTCGACATGGTGCTTGTATCGGCGGCCATTGAAGTGGTCGTGGATAGTATCGACATCGTTCCAGTTAAAGCGGAGCTCTTTGCCGGCTTTGGTGGTGAAGGCGATGCCCTCCGGAGCGAGCCGGACAACTGTGGGTAGTGGACGTCCCGGGCCCAGAAAATACATGTTGAGGACACCGACCCCCCACATGACGACGATTGCAATCAGCCAAAATAACGACCCGGATCCGATATAGAAGGCGAGCAGAACGAAAGATGGTAAAACCGCCGTCATGATGAACTGGAAGATGCCCATTCGTTGGTAAGGCCGGAGCTCGAGTGATTGGGCGGTGTCAATGTTACTCATCTTAATTCCTTACACGTATCCTAGACACTGATTTCATAATCGAGTGTTATCGATGCAGAGAGCTGGGCGCAAGTTGCCCGCACACTGTTGCGGTTACTACTAGGACTCCAGCCTTAACCCGACCGGCAGAGCCTCGCCCAGCATCTTGGATGCATCTTTGTCCGAGAGGTTCTTGGGTGTGAGCACCATCTCGCGCCAGCTCTTGGCCGACCCAGCCTCTTGGAGGCGCTCGGCCACGGTCTCTCGCAGCTTTGTGTCGAGGTCACGCGTTGCATCGCCGGTCATTCGGCTTAGTAAGGTTGCTGCGAAAGCTGCGCCTTCGGTTTTCTTCCAGTCGAGCTCCAGGACTCGCTCGAGCCATCGACTGGCAATCTCTGGCCCAACGACTGAGTGCTCACCCCCGTAGATAGGGGAGCGACTGCCAAGGCGGCCCAGGGATAGCCAGGTGCTGAGCTTCTTTGGGTTCTTCAGATAAGTATCGCCAAGCGTGACTTTCTCAGCTGCAGGAAGACGCTCTAGGGCTGCCAGCATTTGCATCATCTCGGCTTGTCCACTGAGGCGCTGTCCGGATTTGGGACTGGTTTCGGGCAGGAGCCAGAGATGGGCATCGCTGAAGAGTCGCTCTGATTTAGCCAAGTCCAGACCCGGTGCAACGCGGCGCCACAAAATCCACCACTCGCCAAAATTGGCCTTGGATGGAAATTTCGGACCCTTGGCGTAGAGCGCCCAGAGGTCGTTGAGACGGTCAGTATCACCCAACATGCCAATCCCGGGACGCAGACCCCAGCCAATGAGCCGTAACCACTGAACCTCGTGCTCGGCACTCTGGCCGCGCACTGCTTGATGCTTCAAGCAGAGGTCAAAGAGCGCCCGACAGGTGGGTCCAGACCAAGTGCCACGGGGACCCAAGATGCCCTCAAGCTCTTTTCTAATCCCTTTAATCTTGGCTGCCTCGTGTTCCTTGCCGAGTAGGTTGTTCACCACTTTACGCGCTTTGGAGAAGTTATCGGGTAAGACGGAAGGGGAGCCGGCCTTGGTGGATTTCTGAGTGTCCTCAGTCTTCTTGGCTGCATCTGAATCACTGGGTGCGCCATCGCGCAGTGCAAATTGTAAGCGCCAGCGGCGAGGTGGCAGCTCCATGGTTCTCAAATTGAGCTTGAGCGTTCCAAGCTCATCCAGCTCTGAACCGAGCATGACTGGAATGGTGCCGTCTTTGTCCTCATGGAGCGTACCGGCTTTGTCGCGCAGGATGGTCTGAATCGGAGCCATCGGCTCCAGCTCATCGTCTACCGGCACCACTGCACCGGCCTGGTCCACCCGGTCACCGGTATACACGTAGAGTGGAAAGCTGACCTCGCGGTTGAGCACCAGGTTGAGGACGCGGTTGCTGACCTCCAGGCTGCTATTGTCTTCCATGCCCCGAGGTGCCACGCAGAAGGCCTGCATCCGCTCGTTCTCGCCCTGGACGCCGACGTAGTAGGCCCGTACCGCACCGCCGGTAATCACTTTGCCATGTCCATGGCGCGCGAGACCAAAGCGTACGGCACCCGATGCCACTGCGGTGGAGAGCGAGGTATGCTCTAAGAAGCGAATGGGCTTGCCACCGTACCACTGGGCAAAGACATCCGAGAGGCGCTCAACCAAAGCCGGGGCGTGAAAGACACCGCCGTTTAGCAGCACGACGTCGGGGCGGGGGAGGCCGTCTTCAATGGTGGCACCGACCTCTTTGGCGCTCTCAGCGTGGCGTCGTAAAAATGCGCAGATGTGGCGAGGGATGGCCGGATCGGTTGCGTAGGGTAGTCCCAAGGTTGTAAGGCCCGCGCGCTTCTCTTTTTCCGGGACATCGCCCGGTCCGGTTTTGGGAATGAATCCGTCCACCAGCAGCTCGTTCACTTCGGCCTTGCTCAGCGGAATACTCTGGGTGCCGCCAATCAGGCGTGAGCCGCGCTTTTGCAGCGAAACAATAACTTCCTCTGGTGCGTTGTCACCCAGCAAGGTTTCTTTCGCGTGGCGCACCGACTGAACCAGGGCCGACCACTCGCTCGGGTCGAGGTTTTGTCGCTTGGCTTTCTCCAAGACATGGTGAGCCAGGGCTGCGTCCATATTGTCGCCACCAAGGAGAAGGTGTCCGCCCACCGCGATACGCTCCAGCTCGGGTGAGCCATCCTCGCCCTCAATCACCTTCAGCAGCGTGAGGTCGGTGGTACCGCCACCAACATCCACCACCAAGACCAGCTTGGCGCCAGCCAGCTGCTCATGAATCGCGTCGCCTTGAGCTCCGAGATAATCGTAAAACGCCGCTTGGGGCTCTTCGATCAGCCTGACACCTTTGCCGTAGCCCGCTTCTTTGGCTGCATCCAGCGTGAGCTCGCGGGCTGCTTCGTCAAAGGAAGCTGGCACGGTAATGGTGACATCTTGCTCTTTGAGCGGGGCGCTGGGCTGCTCGGCGTCCCAGATTGCCTTGAGGTGCGCCAAGTACTGCACCGATGCGCTGTAGGGCGAGATCTGAGGCTCACCTTCGGGCGCATTCCAGGGTAAGACCGGTGCACGTCGATTGATGCCGCCATGACAGATCCAGCTCTTGGCCGACGCTACCAAGCGGTGCGGAACCTTGGCCCCAAGACGTCCCGCGAGCTCGCCAACCACATGCGGTGCTTGGCCCCAAGGAAGCTGGGTTGCGCCACCGGGCAATTCGCCTTCAGTAGGTAAGTAGAGCAGAGAGGGGAGGAGCGGCTTTGAGGTCACTTCACCCGGAGCAACCAGCTGAGGTAAGTCAAAGAGCTTTACCGAGGCATGGGTCGCGGAGCTGGCGGCGAGCGCACAATGGGTGGTTCCCAAATCGATACCAACGATAAATTGCGGCTCGCTCATCTCAATCACCTCAGTTCATGCGTACATCAAAGCTTAGCTTCCAGCGGCGCTCCGAATCGATATCCACGGCAGAGAGCTCCAGGGTGCCGACTTCGCTGACACGGGCATGGAGTCGAACATGGACCACCGTGCCTTCGTCGCCATCGAGCGTTGTCTCAATCGGTGCGACTTCCGCCAAGGCAGCAGGGTCAACCACAACACCCACTTGGTCTTCTTGGCGCTCCGACGACCCGAAGAAGCGGAATGAGACGGGCTCACCCACATAGAGGCCAAAGGGCTCACTGAGCGAGACTTCGGTGCCTTCTTCCATGCCAAACGGCGCGATGCAGAGGGCATCGAGCTTGGGTGGAATACCGGGGACTGCCATTTGGTTGCGCTCGACACCGATATAGTAGGACCGTGCGGTACCGCCCTTAATCCGAAGACCACCTTGCTGGCGCGACTGTGCATAGAACGCAGCCCCTCGGCTAACTGCCAAGTCTGGGTGTCCGCCTTCCAAGACGCGTGGTCCGGTTGACCCGGCACCTTCGGCCCATGCGTTGAGCACGCCAAGGATGCGGTCTCGGATCACGGGTGAGCGGGTTACGCCACCGTTGAAGAGGAGCGCGGTGGGGTAGGTCATGCCTTCGGCACTTTTAGCGCGGGCTAGAAATGCAGCCAGGTGACGGGTTACGGCTGCATCGCTCGCATAAGGAAGACCCAAGGTCGTGAGACCCATACGGCGCGGTAGCTGAGGTCGTGCGTCGGCCGCCACTTGCGGGAAGAAACCTTCCAGAAGCGTGGCTTCCAGCTCAGCGCGGGTGAGCTCAGTCCGGATGGTACCACCTAAAAGCTTGCTCCCTCGGCTTGCAATCGCGAGTGGGAAGGTATCGCGGCTTTCGTCGGCGAGCAGCGTCTCTTTGGCTTCACGGCAGCCGTGGACCAGACCACGCATCTGCCAGTCGTCTAAGCGCTTCCCATTTTGCTCAAGCTTGGCTGAGACCCCGTACGCAAGGGCGAGGTCCATATTGTCTCCACCGAGCAAGATATGGTCGCCAACCGCAATTCTCTCGAGCTGGAGGACCCCGTCCTCTTCTTGAACCGAGATAAGCGAGAAGTCGGTGGTTCCGCCGCCGATATCGCAGACCAAGATGGTATCACCTACGTTGAGCTCGTCGCGCCACGTATCGCCCTTATCGGCCAGCCAGGCGTAGAGCGCGGCTTGAGGTTCCTCAAGGAGACGCAAGTTGTCCTGGAGACCAATCTGCGCCGCGGCTTCAACGGTGAGCTCACGGGCAGCTGCATCAAACGACGCAGGAACGGTGAGAACAACCTCTTGGCCACTGAGCGGGGTCTCGGGGTTGGCTGCATCCCAAGCTGCCTTCAGGTGGCCTAGGTAATGTGCCGATGCGGCCAGGGGCGACATCTTTGGCACACCTTCGGGTGCCTCCCAGGGCAGGATATCAGAGCGTCGGTCGACGCCACTGTACGAGAGCCAGCTCTTGGCTGAGGAGATGAGTCGGCCGGGTGTGGCCGCACCTTGCTTACGCGCGTAGGTGCCGATGACTTCTTCTTGCGATGCCGCCCAAGGAAGCGCAAAGGCACCGCCGGTGCGCTCAGCTTCCGCGCTTACGTAGAGAAACGATGGGAGCAGCTTGTCTGCCATGGTCTCACCCGGAGCGACGGTCTGAGGGATGGCGAGTGGGGTTGGGGTTGCGCTTTTGTCGCCGATTGCGACGCTCGAGAGGGCGCAGTTGGTGGTCCCAAGGTCGATGCCTAGGGCTAAGGTTGCTTCAGTCATGGTCGTCGTTCCTTAGAGTTCAATCTCAGCTGGAGCCAGGACGCGTGGGTCGTGCTCATCGGAGAGAGTGGGGAGCTGAAGCTCTTTAACCTGCCAGCCGTGATGGGCCAGGTGTCCCTTATAGGGTGGGTTGCCAACAACGTTACCGGTG
>JAYYQC010000104.1:0-10000 GCA_036128675.1 Myxococcota bacterium
TTCGACCCCCAGACAGGCGAGGCCTCCGATAGCCCCTTACCTCTCGCTCTCGGATTTTTATTGGGAACTGACCACCCCCTCTTTCATTTGCTCATCACCGTGGGCCTCTTCGGATTGATAGCATCTTTTCACGGAATTCTACTCGTTGCGGGACGAGCAACTTTTGAGTTTGGGCGTGCGGGCTACTTTCCTAAAGTGCTCGGTGATGTAAATCCAACCCGACAAACACCAGTGAAAGCGTTGCTATTTAATTTGGCTGTCGGCTTTGTAGCACTTCTCTCAGGAAAGACAGCGGAGATCATCACACTCTCCGTCTTTGGTGCCCTGGTACTCTACATCGTCTCAATGTGCGCACTACTGAAGCTTCGTAAGTCGGAACCCGAGCTGGAGCGTCCCTACCTCGCACCTGGGTTCCCATTTGTTCCGTACCTGGCCTTGGCCCTAGCCTTTGGAGCCTTTATTGCGGTCTTCTATTATAATCCCACTATCGGACTCATTTTTTCATCGATAGTTGCGCTGGCCTATGCTTACTTTTCTTTCCGGGGCCGGAATCAAGAAGGCGAAAGCCCTTCGTAAACCGCATACACCAAGCGACGTGAAGGCCGCTCAAGGACTTCCGTCGGCTCGGCTAGGTGGGAGACTTCATCCTTAAGGACCTTAACGACAACCCGAGAGGTTCGAGAGCGCGCATAGTTTAAGGCTTCCGGTGATAAAGGAAGATGTGCCGCGATTTCTCTCCAAGCAACCATATCCGGACTCTCGAAATCAGGGGAGATAAACATAGGAGAAAACATGACCGCTGACCAGTCGCCGGAAGAATGCATCATGACGTCTAGATGATGCCCGGTATGAACCGTAATCCGACTCACAATCTCGCGCATCTCCAAGCTACTTGACGCGAGCCCTCTTAAGCCACATTCAGTGACATATGCCAAAATGGGATCAATTTCTGCACCAACCACCCGCGCACCAGAGGCCGCTACCACCAACGCATCATGCGCCAGACCTAGGTGCCCATCGAAAACAATCGAGTTTTCGGGTTGAAGTCCAAGCGCACGGACCAAACGGTCAGGCTCTCCACGACGAACGCTCGCCAATCTACTTTTTGCCATTCCTAGGTGCCAGACCCAAGGCTTCTGATTATGGGCTCGTACCGAAGGCTTTCCGTCGCGACGAATAACCAAAAGTTGTCGTTTACTATCTTCTGAGAGCCAACTCAGCGCAGCTTTTGGGGTATCGTAAGGTAACCTCAAGAGAGCTGCTGTTTCCCGAGCCTCTCGCTGCCGCTCAGCATGGGCACCAGAGACCCAGGTTACCATCCAAAGCTGACGTGCCTCCGTGGCGTGTCTCTCAGATAAACTTTGCATAGACCCACTTCACTACTGGTCGTGTAATCCATCGCGGTATGAAGGTAAGAAGTGTCGCAAAGAGGCGATTCATCAGCCCCGTCACAACGGAAATCTGTCCACGATGCGCTCCACGTAAACCAATCTGCGCCACTGCTTCCGCTGTCATGAGGCCGGTCTGCATCGTCTCGGGAATCGTCATATTCGCAACGTCCGAAAATTCCGTTCGGGTTCCTCCCGGATGCACAACCGTAACAAAAACATTATCCGCCTGGCACTCTTCCGCTACCGCTTCACCAAAACTTCGTACATAAGCCTTTGTCGCGCTATAGACGGCAAAAAGCGGCACCGACATAAAAGCATTTACTGATCCCACAAGGATAACATTGCCCGAGCGACGACGCCTCATCTTTTGAATGAAGAGATAAGTTAACTCGGTGAGTGCTGTGATATTGACCTGGAGAGAATTCGTCGCACTTTGGAGTGTTCCCTCCGAAAATGCGCCAGCCGGTCCGAGGCCGGCGTTGTTCACGAGTAATTCAACCTCAACACCCTTGGCCTCCAACTCGTCGGCCATCGTTTGAGCAGCACCAGAGACTGCAAGGTCTGATGCTACTACAAGAGTTTGAACACCAAAGTCGTCTGAGAGTTTCGCGGCTAAAGCTTCAAGACGCTCCAAACGTCGGGCGACAAGAACTACATGGACACCCGAGCGCGCGAGGTCTTTGGCAAAAGCTGCCCCAATCCCCGAGCTAGCGCCGGTCACGAGAGCCCACTTATCTTTCCATTTGGAGTAACTCGACATAGTCCTACCACCTATCACTTAATGGTTGCGTGAGCGTATGGCAGCGTCCCGAGAAATTGTCGATAGAGCCCTTAACGAATCCCACAATCCGCGCAGTCTGTACCTAAGTCGCAGACACTGAACGACGAGCCGCTTCCGCCGTCATCGCACACATTATCACCCGCGAAGGTGCAGGTGTTATCGCAGATCCCTGACTCAACCGTAGCGCTAAAACTAACTGTATCCATACAGAGCCCTGAGCCGCCCGCGACCGGTGTGGAGACAAATGTATCCGCATTGATGGTCACCTCTTCTAGCTCTAGACCGGTAATCGTTCCCGAAATTGAATCAGCCTGGCCAGGCGGTAAAGTTGAAAAGGTAACACTACCGCCCCGCGCGAAGTAAACCTTTTCGCACGAGCCGGAATCAAGATTGCAGTTTGTCTGGTAAAGAACACAGAGACCACAATCAGCGTAGTTATCCGAGGCACTCAATGTGTAGGTTCCCGGACTTGTCGGACCGCCAAAAGTAGCGGATTGAAACACTTCAATTGCGAAATAGTTTGCAGGGGTAGCACTCGCACTAAGCGCGGAATAAACCACTGCATCGTTTGCATTCGTCGCAGTGGCCGTTGCTGCGGCAAAGCTTGAGTTGGTACACGTGAATTCGCCACTGCTTGTTCCACCACCGGTGTCGGTACCGCCACCTGTATCGCCACCGCCCCAAGAGCTGCAGTCACCACCGTCATAGCTGTACTCAGCGCAGTTAAAATTGATCGGGAAAGATCCGTCACAGGCACCATCACCAATGAAGAGCGTTCCAATTAAAATTGATACGCAAGTGCCGTCGCAATCTTCCATCTCC
Organism: Myxococcota bacterium; assembly: GCA_036128675.1. GTDB lineage: Bacteria > Myxococcota > XYA12-FULL-58-9 > XYA12-FULL-58-9 > JABJBS01 > JAYYQC01. The sequence goes on from JAYYQC010000104.1 coordinate 2,995, forward strand.
AAGAGTGGGTCGCAGCCACCCGAGCCACCGCCCGTGCCCGAGCCACCGCCCGGACCACTGTCGTTCACACAAATCCCAGCACTGCAGCTATAGCCAATACCGCATTGATCATCGGTCATACATGGCGCACAAGTGAGCGAAACTGGATCGCAAATTTGACCGTAGACCGAGCAGTCTGCATCGCTGGTACAACCCGCACTGCCACCACCACCTTGGTCATCCTCGACACAACGCTGCGCGATACAGGCCTCACCAAATCCGCAATCCGAGGCTGTCACACACTCCACGCATGCGGCACTCGATGCATCACAGACCAAAGAGGCTGGACAATCGGCATTGGTTGCACATCCATCTTCACCTGGAACCCCACATTCCTTTGTCGACAAACAAACCTCACCAAGGTCGCAATGCTCATCAAGTAAACATCCAACACAGGTGCCAGTACCGAGATCACAGAACTCACCGAAGGGACAATCGTTGGTAGTCAGACACGCGATGGGTCCGCCGTCCTCGCCGCCTTCGCCGTCGGTCTCGCTGGAACCTCCCACACACACTTCATCGACGCACGCTTCACCCGGTAAGCAATCGCTGTCCTCAAGACAGGCGACACCTGAGCCGGTCTCTTCACACTCCGCTCCAATGCAGACCTCCTCGCCAGCCGGGACTGGTCGGCCCAGGCCGCCGCATGCGGTCAACATTCCAAGAGCGAATAAAAGTGAGACGAGTTTCATTTGCATGTGGGCTCCATGTTTTTATTACGCGGTAGATTTTATGTGCGTGACTACCGGATAAAACCTGACATTAGCGTACCTTCTTGAAAGTTCGTCAACGACCTAAAACGCTAAAAGCTTCATTTTAGTGAAGTTTTTTTTCAGCTTCGACAGAATTTTCGTGCACTGGATCACAGACATCTACGGAAAAGTAGGCATTTGACTGACACTTGCCTACATTGGAATACTCATTTTTCCAGCCGAAATTACATTGTTGGCATTCCGAAAACCCAATCCAGAGGTTTCATTTATTCACGCTGAGGATTAAATAACCGAGCATGGAACTCTCATTGGCCAAGATTTTGGAATTTTATCAGTACTACCTTTTGGCAGCGGTACTCATGTCGTGGCTCCAGCTCTCGCCAGAGAACCCAATTCGCCAGTTCTTAGAGATGTTCACGGAGCCTGTTCTCGCCCAAGCCAGAAAGATCATCCCTCCTTTGGGCGGAATCGACTTTTCTCCGATCGCAGTCTTCATTCTCCTAGGGATCGCCGAAGGCTGGGCCCGCATGAATGGTTTCTGACGCGCAGACTCGACCATCACTCCGGCAGGCATCGCTAGACCTCTCCCGCTGGAGACTCAAGCTCATCGGCTGGCCTCTCGACTCTAAGCGTTTACCCGTTCTCTTAATCCCGGGTCACTTATGCCCGCATAATTTCTGGCTACCGCCCAAGCGCGATGGATTCGGGGATTGGCTTTGGGAGCACAACTTTCGACCATTCGCGCTAAGCGACCCGGGTGCGTCAGAGCGTTTTACAAACCACCCGCGTCGTACTTCGGATTGGGTCTTTCACATCATCCCGCGTGCGATCCATGCGATTTATGCGGCTAGTGGAAAAGCACCTCACGTCATCGGCTATTCCGCGGGCGCAGCCTATGCGCTTGCTTGCCAAGCCCTGCTTAAACCTGCGCCGAAGATTGCCTCACTCGCCATGGTGGGAACACAGGTGACCATCGCGAAAGAACCTAGATGGGTCAGAGGCGCATTACGCGCGCTCGGGCGATTGTCCGTGGCTATCGATGGACGTTGGCTTGGATTACCTGCGAGTGGCAACAGCGCTATCGAGCTCTCGGAATATCTCGACCTCAAAGCGGGAGATGGCGAGTTAAGTCAGCCACTTACGCATCTTAGATCAGCGCCATCCATCGATATCGCTGCCCCGGTTCTTAGCCTTGCCAGCGCAGAAGACAACATCGCGCCCATCATGGGTTCGAAGGAGCTTTTCGAGCGTATCAAAGCGCCCGATAAATCGTTTGTGACACTCGCACAAAGCGAGACGCAACCAGCTATCGAGCACTTCGAACTTTTCGCACGACGCCACCGAGATATTGTCTGGCCGCACCTTTTGAAGTGGCTTAAACGCACCGCGGATTGAAGACCTACTCGGTCGGTGCTACAACCACGTTGCCGAGACCCACCGGCCAGGAGTCTACAATGTCCTCACATAAAGTAGCGTTTCTCACCGCGGGCGGGCTCGCTCCGTGTCTTTCCTCAGCAATTGGCTTTCTTGTCGAAGCTTACCAAGAAGCAGCACCTGACGCCGAGCTCATCGCATACCGCGACGGGTATAAAGGTTTATTATTGGGTGATTCATTCACCTTCGACGAGGCGATGCGAAAAGATGTTGGTCTCTTTCAGCGACGTGGTGGCAGCCCAATTGGAAATAGCCGGGTTAAGCTTACCAACATCGATGATTGCCTCAAGCGCGGCTTCATCAAAGATGGAGAAACACCTCTGCACGTCGCAGCAGAACAACTGAAAAAGGATGGTGTCACAATCCTTCATACGATCGGAGGGGACGACACCAATACAACTGCTGCGGACCTAGCCAAGTATCTCCAAGACAATGACTACGCACTCACCGTGGTTGGCTTGCCAAAGACAGTCGATAACGATGTATTTCCGATCGCTCAAAGTCTCGGTGCGCTCACCGCCGCCGAGCATGGCGCGCACTTCTTCTCGAATATCGTTCACGAGTCATCAGCCAATCCCAGAATGCTCATCGTTCATGAAGTCATGGGCAGAAACTGTGGATGGCTCACCGCCGCTACTGCTCAAGCGTATCGTTCACTCTGGGGCGCTGATGTCTTCTTAGAGTCCGTGACAAAGTCAAAACAGTTCGATGTACATGCCGTTTATCTTCCAGAAGAAGCTATCGACCTCGACAAAGAAGCTAAACGACTCAAGGCGGTCATGGACGAACTCGGAAACGTCAATATCTTTGTCAGTGAAGGCGCGGGCGTGGACGCTATCGTCAAGGAACTCGAAGCTGCTGGCGAGAGCATCCCCCGCGATGCATTCGGTCACCTCAAGCTCGATAAAGTGAACGTCGGACAGTACTTCGGTAAGCAATTTGCCGAGCGCCTTGGTGCAGAAAAGGTTCTGGTGCAGAAGTCCGGATACTTTGCACGAAGTGCACCAGCGAATGCCGAAGACCAGGCGTTGATTAAAGCCTGTGCGTCGGTTGCAGTATCAAGTGCTCTCCAGGGCATAAGTGGCGTTGCAGGACACGATGAAGATCAAGATGGAACACTCCGAGCGATCGAATTCCCCCGGATTAAGGGACATAAGCCCTTCGATACTGCCAGCAATTGGTACCAAGAGCTTCTCAAAGAGATCGGTCAAAAAGCTTAAAAACTAGTCTCTCGGAGCCACTGCGCAACCGGACGCCACACTTGATTCAGCGCATCCTCGTCCCAAAACACGTCAAAGTGATTAAATTCGCGCGCACTTCCATTTGACCGTGTGATGTAGATGCGCTTCGCCCGAGACGCGGGTGCTCCAAGGGCAATGGGGTCCGCTTGCCAACTCGATATCCAGCCATTGCCAGACGGTAAAACAACCAAAGCTGGCTGGGTACTGTAGAGCCAAGTATTTATCTCGGGAGAAATCCGAAGATCGGTCACTCTAGAGACTTGCTTCGCAATATCCTGCCTAAAAGCACTCGGGAGTCGAGTGGATTCAACACGGTAAAATTCAAACCGTTCGGCGATTGTGTTGCGGTTGGTCATCACCACTTCTTCCATCGATGTGCTTTCGGCGAAATTCATAGGAACAGCAAACCCAACCAAATCACGCCAACTCCAGTCGCCCGATGCATTTAGCAGAGTCTGTGTGGCTATCGACGTTCCAGCATATGTTAACGGAACGGAGATGAGCACTACCCCATCGAAATAAGCGTTCACTTCGGGAGCCAGCAGAATCGAGCCTCCAATACCGTGCCCAATCCCTACCTTCGGAACCCCGCGGCAATGCTCACGATAGCCCTGAAGTACTGGACCTAGATGGTCAACGGTCTTCTCTCGCCATCCAGAACTTTCGAGTGCTGTCTTAGGGATCCCAATCGAGAGTACTGAAAAGCCATTGCGCCACAACCAACGACCGACCCCTCCTCGTTCTTCATAGAAAAAGTGCTCAGCGGACACACCTACTTCGGCGACGTTTACGATACAGACTTCAGGCTTTGCATGCTCCATAAGGAAGCTAGACTCAGTCTGAGAATCAGCATTCAACAATCGAGGATGCTTTAAAGGCTCCCAAGCCTCGCCTTGCAAGACCCAGACATTCTCGGTGGGCTCAATGATTGCTAGCGGCGTGCACGCAATGAAAGCAAAAGACAGGAGCAGCAAGAATAGATGCCCCGAAACAATCCCGCTAGCCTTCATTGCGGCGCTCCTCGAGCCAGTCCACAAGTAAGGGTAAAACCTCATCCGCGGCCGTCAATCCAAGAAGCATGTCTACATGGCCATAATCATGTGAATAGCCATTTGCTCGGCTCAGTACCTCGAAAGCAACCTCTTTGGACTGTACCTTCATCAATGCACGTCGCATCAGCGCTGGCGCCGCGAGTTGGTCGTTGGCCCCGGCTACAAAGAAGATTGGCACTGAAACCTTGGCCAGCCCATCTGTATAGCTATGGGTCTCCAGTGTATTGGTTAAAACTCCACGTCTCGCAGCCTGCCGGAACTGCTCCAAGACACCGGAGGCTACGTTGTCTACTGCATGCGCCGCAGCAAGCCGAGCTGTGTCCGCATCGACGTTGTCGTAGTTCCAGATCAAATGCATCTGCGGAAGTACCGCTGGCCAAGCACCCATTGAGTTCATTTTTACAAGCCAACCCGATGGTACTTGATCTAGGAGCCCCGTGACCAACGGAGCCATCTTTACGCCAAGTTGCATCACCAGATTGCCGTCAAAGAGTTCTTGCGGAGGACCACCGAATGACACGATCGACGCAAGTTTTGAGTCACTGTGGCGACTGATGTACCCATACAAGACCATTGACCCCATGCTATGACCAACCCAGTGCACTTTGGGCTCGCCAGTCCGCGCGAGAACTGTATCGATCGCGGTTCGAACATCATGGTCAATATAGGCATCCATTGAATGCTCGTAATTCGATGTACCAAAGAGAGATGACGAGGCCGCAGCACCACTATTTCGTAATTCAAGCATCCAAACATCGTAACCTAAGGACGCCAGATGCCGTGGAAAACTCCTGTCGGCAATAAGGTCAAAGCTAAATCGATTACTCATGATGCCGTGGCAAAATAAGATTGGGGTTCGGTCGCGCAACTGGGCTCCGTCAGCTTCAGAAACAAACCGATGAAGCGCAATTTGAGCACCGTCTTCGGTTTCAACTAAGAATAATTCGGGCTCGTCGCGCTGCTCAACTGGGTAAAGCCAATGTGTGCACCCACTCAGAAAACTGATCGAGACGATCAAACAAAGACGTGAGGCCGTGTGCTGCATCAACTTACAAAGGAATTTGTGCACCGACATTGTCTCCCCCTCTTGACAAACTGCGTCATAGTTCGTGACACTAAACATGTTCAGGGGAGGCCGGCAATCGTTCGTTCGCGGAAATTCCCGGGACAGGGTGGGGGAAATAATGAAATCGACAATCGCTCGAGCAACACTTGCGCTTCTCATGGGAGCCTTCTCTCTGAACATCTCTGGGTGCATGGAGCATGACACCACCACCCGTTCCGCTCCGACGGAGCGCGCAACTCTAGGCGAGCTAGCGTACGCACTCGTCGACTACAACATGGCTGTGCGCGATGACCTCACGTGTCAAGAAGCTCGTCTAGACTCTCTTGAACTTCGCGAAGACATCTTTGTTTCGAGTGTTGATACAATTGCTCCGGCTGAGTTGCTCCTAAACATTTCAGAGCTCACGACAAAGAGTCTTTTGCCAGCGGTGGACTCCGGCGACGCAAAGCGAGCCCTGGATGTCATTGATGCAAGCCTCGCGCGCGTACTTGATGCTTCCGAAAATACGACCAACCGCACCTTGGATGCCCTGCTCGCGATCGCCCGCAGTCAGTCCATCATCCGCGACGACGAGCTCGTTCGCCTCATCGACCAAGTCTTCCAAGACCCTGAAATCGAGATTAGCTTGCGCGCCCTTGCAGGGCTGGCGACCGAACATGATGGGGTCGACTACGTTTCCCACTCGGCACTAGATCTCGCGAGTCGCCTGCTCAAGCGCTTCGCAGCACCCTCAGAATGCTCTGGGCTCTCGCTCGGTGAGATCGAGGCCACTCTCCTTCGGGAAGACTCCACAACACTGGCTGCAATGGGTGAAACGGTCTGGGCTCCCTATGCTGACCTCAATGGGCACCCCCGGGTACGGCTCTCCAGCGGTCAAGTTCAGCCGCCCTACATCGACCTCGACGGAGACGGTCTTATCGACACCGACAGCTTTAACCGCCCTATCGATGCGACCGGGACACCCATCGACCAACGGCCTACCGGCGAGGGCGTGGGCTTTGACCAACAAGGCCGAGCCCTGGGACTCTCAGGCGACCTGCTCTACGATTACTACGATGTACGGCGAACGGGACTGAGCTATCTTTCCATCCTGCTCTACGAAGCACTCGACCGACAACTCCACCATCATCTGAGTGAATTCATCCATCGCTCGCAGCCAACCATTGAGGTGTGCAGCGACGGGACCTCAAGCTGCCGGAAATTTTCCGATGACGAGAATACCTTGGCGGAGCTTGCCTATCTTCTGCTCGAAGTCGCACGGTTTGAGGATGCACAAACCTTTCTCAAGACCTGGGCGAACCTCATTCGCGAAAACCCGGTTTTGGCCGAAGACGTCATCGTAGCCATTGGCCAGACAATCGAAGCACTTGATGGTTCAGGCATCGATGTCGAAGACGACAATCTCTACATCATCGCCGAAAAGCTCTTACCGATGCTCGATGAGGTCTTCGAGTCTCCCAA
>JAYYQC010000105.1:0-10000 GCA_036128675.1 Myxococcota bacterium
CAGCGGGCAAAACTCAACTGCCCGAACCCTTCTCAATACAGTCTATGACTTGGGTCAGATCGCACGTGACCTTCCTCGCCAACTGCTCTTTGCCGTAGACTTTCGTGAGCTCGCGAAAGAACAAACCTGCTCAGATGAGTATCCCAAGGAAGAGCTCTCGACCGCCGTAGATTATTCGCAGCCACGGTACTTCGACAATGGCAACGGCCAGCTCATCGACAATCGCTCAAGTTTAGAGCAGAGCATGGAACTATTGAGCACGGTTGACTGCGGAAGTGTGCCTTTCACGGGAGGTAAGACTGTCGCCGAAGTTGTATTGGATGTCGTCTCCGGCATGAACCCCAATACCGTTTGTGGGGTCATCGACGTATCACTCGGCGTCATCAACGCCGCCCCCAATATCAGTGAGTTCTTTACCGAATTAGCACTCAACGCACTGGGGTGCCCTGGGGACGAAGTCTTCGAAAGCCTCCAAGCTCTCGATGGCTTGGCAAAAAGCGGCGCACTTGATGCCTATATCCCGTTGGCCAAAGTCTTTAATGACCAAAATCAGCTTCGCCTACTCATCGAAATCTTTCACCTGATCTCAGATGACCTTGCACTCGACGACGACAACGATGCCAACACACAGAGCGTCATCCGCAAGGCGCTTCCTGTTTTGCAAAAGCTCTTACGAAGTGGCTCGGTCGATAAACTTCTCGACCTCTTAGATTTGCTCGTAGAAACGCCCAGCATCGACGGGGACGGAAGCGCCGCGGACGTTATCGTCGATTCGATTGAACGCGTTGTCAATGATGATGGGAATGTCATGACACGCCAAGGATTGCAGGTGGATAGCTCGCTTGGCCTGGAGCTGGTCTACTCGATTCGAAAAATGATGGGCAACGTAAGTGCAAATAACGGCGGTACTGCACTTTCAGATCTATGGGTGCATATCACCTCTTACGTACGCGAGACTGAAGTCGATGATGCCAATACAGTCGATCCAATCGACGACCGAATCATCCTTTCAAACCGGCGCTTTATCCCATTAACAACAGTGGTCCTTGATCTTCTTACTGACGTCGTATCGCTGGAAGACAGCGCACGCACCTGCTATTTCGACGCGATTCAAAGTGAGCTTGACGATGTGCTCACCGGACGAGAATTCGCAACGCTGATGCGCTTGGTTCAGTCGCTGGCTAACAGTGAAAACGGCGCGAAGCTCGAGCAATGGATGGGACGTGTCTTAACACCATTACCTGATGCGGTCGGAAGCAGCGGAGAAATACTCGATATTCATGCGGAGCTCATCGCAGTTGTTGCAGGACTACTTCAGGCCCCTATTGCCTCCGAAGATATCAATGAGTTTTTAGTCCTAGGAAGCGACTTGTTGAACCCAGACACCATCGAGCTACGGGAACTTATCCTCGCCTTCGACACCTTACTCGCCTCCGACGAAGCCGACCAACTCCAGGTACTTCTTCGAAACCTCACGTATAATCCGTCCCACCTGAAAGAGGCACCGATTCTTGGCCTCATAAATATCGCCGCATCGATTGCGGAGCTCGACGAAGATTCCCAATGTGCGGCCCGCATAGCGTGGACCGCAACCGATCTAAAAGATTTCATGCAGACCCTTTATGGCTATGTCGCAGATCAAGACTCTGGACTGCCTGCAATTATACGGATTCTTGAATTACGCCGTCGTAACCCATAACGTGCGCCTCCACGTCTTAAGGAGACTTGTCATGCTTGGACGAAATGTCCTACCCACCCTGACCCTGATTGTATCAATTACGCTCCTTCCTGATTTGAGCTCAGCCAATGCGCGTGAAGACCTTTTCGGTGCAGGTGCTCGCATGAAGGGAATGGCTGGTGCTGGTACGGCATCAGATTTCGACGCTTCGGGGCTTTACTATAACCCGGGCAACTTAGGCTTTATTCGAGGAAGCTCGTTATCGCTTGAGATCAGTCAACTGGGCTATGGCTTCGAGGTGGAAGATGACGAAGAGTTCCCGAGTGTCGATCCACTGCGTTCACGAACAACTGTAAACCTCGGCATGACGATGCCCCTTCCTTTCAACATGGCATTGGGAGCTATGATCAATGTTGGCACAGAACGTATTCAGTTCTTCGATCAGAGCACACCTACAGACCAGCCGCGCTTTGGCCTGTACGGGCAGCAGCTTGAGCAGCTCTCGCTCATGATCGGACTTGCTTACCGTGTCTTCGACCAACTCGCGTTTGGTGTGACTGTTGCCCCCCTGGTGAACTCGGCCCTTGGGTTGGATTCCGGCGTACCGATTTATTCTGGAGAAGAGGAAGTTCAATCGCGCTACGCTTGGAACCTTGAGCCATCGATGACGTACTACATCGGAATGCATTACCGGCCGGTTGAAGACTTTGAGGTCGGGCTCACTTACCGAACGGTGATGTTTCACAAACTACAAGCAAATGCCGATATTGTTGTAGACCTTACAGGTGCACAGGTCCCAATGAACTTGGTGCTTGAATCGTTTGCTTGGTATTCGCCACGACAGATATCGCTCGGCTTTTTTAGTACCTCGTTACCGTTTCTTCACGTGAGCGCAGATATCACCTGGATGGATTGGTCAGAATACCCAGGGCCTTATGTAACAGCATCTCCAGAAGACGACTCGGCACTTGCCGAGAGCCTTATCTATGCCGACGACGTTGAAGTTAATTTTCGCGACACCTTTATTCCACGTCTCGGCCTTGAGTGGCTTTGGGAATCGGGCATCCGAATGCGTATGGGTTACCGTTATCAAGCGAGCCCTGCGCCACTTCCTGATGCTCGCAAAAATCTCTTAGATGGGGCGACTCATTTTGGTTCATTCGGTTTCGGGTATGCTTATGAACCGGCCCTAACCTACGGCGGAATGATCGCGCCGACCCCTTCTGGTGCACCTTTCATAATTAGAGGCGACGTTTACGCAACGGTTGGTTACATGCCCGAACAGGTCGTAGCAAAAGACGGGGAAGTGGAGTCACTCCAGAACTACAGTTTCGGTGGGTATGTTTATGAAGTGGGCGTAGGAATTACATCCACGTTCTGATCAGGTCGGCCAAGATGGTGTGGGCGGCTCAGGTGCTGGGCGCGCAAGGACGAATCCCTGACCATAATGTGCACCCGAATCAACCGCAGCGAAAAGCTCTTGGGCGTTCTCTACACCTTCGGCAACGACTTTCGCCCCCATGTCCACACAGAGATTTACGATGGCAGTCACCAATCTGTAAAGCCGCGTACCTCGGGCAAGCCCAGCGATTAAACCACGGTCGAGTTTTACGATATCAGGTCGGAGGTCTGAAATGTACTTAAGGTTGGAGTAACCTGAACCCAAGTCATCGACCGCTAGCTTGACACCACCGCTGCGAATCTCTTTCAAGATCCCGTGACAAACATCGTTGTACTTCAGTGGTACCGACTCGGTAATCTCAAGGTAAATTTGGTGGTGGTGGAAGAAAATGGGGTCATCGGATTGCATGATCCAACCGTCGCCGAATTCATCCGGGTGAACATTGAGAAAGAGTGGGTAATCCCTGCACTTTTCCACCGCTAGCTTTCGTACCAGTCGACCAAGCTCGCCGGCCCGCCCCATCTGGACTGCAACCTCGAACATTTCAGGTGGGCCACTAAAGTGTGGGCTTTTCGTCCGTGCGAGTGCTTCGTATGCAAAGAGCTCTTTGGTCCTCAAATCGACGAGAGGCTGGAAGACAACCTGCACATCTTCCTGCTCAATGACTTCCTCTAACTGCTTGAATTTATCGCTCACCGCTTCTCCCCCAAATGGCTGACGCTTGAGTCGATCAAACGTCTTCCCAAAGAGTACGCAAAGTTCGAATTCATGTACAGCAAGAACCTTTTCGGCATTTCTTGGGATTGGTCTAGCGGCACCTGACTATCCACGTTATAAGGCCGCCAGATTCCAAGAAACCAAGTGTACTGTGGAGATAATCCCTATATGGCAAAAGAAGAATCCATTACCCTAGAGGGTACCGTCATCGAGCCGCTCAAGAACGCAATGTTTCGAGTAGAACTCGACAATGGGCACTCTATCTTGGCACACGTCTCAGGAAAGATGCGTAAATTTTATATCCGTATCCTTCCAGGTGACCGCGTAACTGTCGAAGTTTCTCCTTACGACCTTACCCGCGGCCGCATCACCTACCGTTCCAAGTAGTCAGGTAAATTCCCATACGATCGTGATAATGCACCGAGCTGGGCTCAGTTGTGCATCTGTGCGTCTAGCATACGGGTCTCACAAGAGTTCCGTTGGTCATCCTACGTCCGAATGACGAGAGCTAACCTTGAGCTCCAACCGAAAAGCTCAGTGGACCCCAGTAAAAAAGTAAAAAAGCCGGCGGGACTCCGAAGAGTACCGCCGGCTCTTATCTAAGGCTTATGAGCCCCTAAACCCTAGGGGTTGTAGGGGTCGCCGATGAACACGTCACCAAACATCTCTCGTGAGAGTTTCTCGTTGACCTTAATCAACTGTACGTACTGACGAAGTTCTTCAGTTGTACGGTTACGAGCCTGCTCCAGCTGCTCATCTGCACTCGGTGCAAACGATGCTGTGTCCAAGACAAAGCTTGGGTCTACACATGCCTCTGTATCCGGATCACAGATGCTGGACCGGACATAGAGAGCATTTGCTCGCGCCAGCATAGCTTCTGCTGCGCCTTCACCTTCAAAGGTGAGTGCGTAGTAAGTCATGCTTGAGAATGGATCTTGGAAGCTCACTACACGGGCTGGGTCCACATTTGGTGTCGCACCACTGAGGCCCCAGATGTATGAACGGTCCTGGAATTCCATATCAAAGGTACCAGAGAAGCGTGCCTTACCGAGCATCTGCCAATAGAGCTGGATGGTAAACGTCGCCGCAGGGTCGATGACAAAGCTGTCGCCAACGGAACGGTCCGTGGTGATAGAGCTGAGGTCGGTGTAGTTCGGGAACTTCATCACACCAGTCGCTGGGTCTTCAACGTATGGAGCAACACCACTGTAATCACCCGCCATCAATGCACGGTTGATTTCGAGAAGTTGGTCACGGAATGTGCTGAAGAAGCCAACCTTCCACTCACGGATGTCTTCCGGAGTAGCACGTGCAACGAAGTATGTCTCAGAATCGGTCAAAGCTTGAATCGCCATGATCTTGTCTAAGTAGTAACCCATGTGATGCAGGCAGTCATACCAGTAGTAACCGCAATCGCGCTCACCATTGTAACCGTAAGACCAAGCAGTACTGTAATAGCGTCCGTTGGTAATATCGGTGGTGTAATCATCACCACTCACATACGGGTTCTCAACTGTTAGCTCGTTGCCCAAGGTGTCGGTTGCAAGCTTCCAACCCTTGATATCTGGTGTGAAAAGTACTTTCGCCAGATGGTTAAATGCCATCTGAACACCTGTAGTCTGAACACCCCAGCCGTTAACCGGATCCATGAAGAAGTCTTCAAGCTGCTGATCTGAGTAGTAACGCGGCAAGAGTTGCTTGTAGAGACCATAAACGTCGTGCCACTTCTTAATCCGCATGTAAGTACGACCCATGTAGCGTCGGACATAACCCATGACATCATCGTAGCCAGTCGCAATCTTACCACGCTGGAAGTTACGCATAACATACCAGGTGTCTACATCATCAAGGATACCGGTGAGACGCTCGTAAGTGTCAGCACCGAAGTCACGGGTCAGACAGCTGTCACCCAAATCCGACCGGCCGTGTGAACAGTAGATATAAGGAACACGTGCGCGCCCATCTGCAGTCCACTTGTAGTCATCGACCAGCTCACCAGTTGTGACCCACTCACGGTTATTCTCGTCGTGAAGAGATGGTCCCATACGGTTCCAGAAATAGGTGTAGTGTGTCGCCGAAGGTGCGGCACCAAGACTCAGGATTTCGCCGTCGTCCTCAGCCCATGACTTCAGGGTATCTGGGTCAACTGAGCCAGTGTCTTTGAAGACCTGAACGAGGTCTCCGTAACCCCACATAATAGCAGCCATGTCGTATCGACCAAGACCTGTACCATCAATCGTGTACCGACCAGCGTAATCCATAACTGAGCTGTAGCCATAGTTGTAGATGCTTTGCTCTTTCTCATAATCGGTCATTGGGTCGTTGATACGTGGGCCAACGACACCACCATCACCGTTCTCAGACGAGCTACGGATCTCCCAATATTTAGGGAAGTAGTTAATCGCGTCATCGGAAGCACCGAAGTTGTGCATCAGACCGATGGAGTGACCAATCTCGTGCGCCATAACTGCGAAGTAGATACGCTTACGAACTTCCTGGAAGATTTCTTCGGAGCTCAACCCGCTGTCCTTGTACTCTTTTGCAAGACCAAGGAGAGCCGCATCTGCGAACTCGGCAACAAACATGTTGTGCTTCATGAAGAACTCTTGCAGCATCTCGTGCCGAGACGCTTCGAATGCGCCTCGGATTGGGCTGAATTCCTCACCACGCTCTTCCAATGCTGCCGCGAGATCAGAGCGAACAACACCTGCTGAATTCAGAAGGTCGTCGGTCATCAACATACCTTCAATTTCGGTATCTTGAAGTTTGGCCAAACGAGCAGCGGCAACACCGTCGTTCTGCTGAATCAAGCCACGTTGCTCAAAGTCGTCCATAAAGTTCATAAGCCATGCTTTGTGGCCATGCTCCTTCTGGTAAGCAATATCCTCTTCGCCCGGTGCTTGACGGCGACCATCCCAATATCGCGCGTGAGGGCCACCAACCATGTGCTGAACAAATGAACGTGCGTCCTCAAGTCCATGGTCGTGATGTGAACTGTGGCTGACCGTGCCGTTATTCACTTCATTGATCCAATCGGTCATATCGAGACCGTCGATGAATTCGTTTGGATCGAGCTCACCATTAAGCAAGAGGATCATCTGGGTGACGTCCCAAGCAGCGGTGTTGTTGTAGTGATAAACATACGCCTGGCCGGCTACAATTTCACCAGTGAGGAGGTCGTTGTTGGATGGTCCAAGGCCGAGAAGACCGTAGGTCATGTAGTCTGGCATGTAGCCGAGCATCGAGTAGCGAAGGTCACCGATTCGTGGCGAAGTTCCAACTTCACCGCAGTTCGGGTTGTCGCCTTCACGAACTGGGTTGTGCGGACAGATAACGAACATGCGGCCACCGGCTGGCAGGTTGTTCGCGGGGACACCAAGCTGGATCACAACGTTGGTGAATACTTCGTTCCACTCTTCGCCAACACGAAGCGCCGTGTCGTAGACAACTGGGTCGTCTTCACGGGTCGGGAAGTCACGGTTAACGTGGTAAACGATAGGCTTAGCTTTTCGCTCCGCTACGCTCTTTAGGCTTCCATCTTCGTTAAACGAGTCCTGGGTCCAAATCGGGTGCCGGTTCATGTAACGAACTTTGTTCTGCTCTCGGATATTCTCCTGATAATTGTAGCTCATACGCATGGTATCGAAGTATCCGAAGAGCTCGGTCTCTGGGCCTTTGTAACTACGCTTCTCGAATTTGTGGTTTGGGTCCTTGCGCTTGAACGAGTGTCGCAAGGTGAATTCCTGAGAGGTACATTCCATCATGCTGAAGAGCCAGCAGAGAGGGATCTGGCTGTAGCCCCACATATTCGTGCTACCTGGCTTTGCGATGTAACGAGAGGTGATGTCGAAGTAAGCCTCATCTTCCGCAGTGTCTGGATTGTCCGAAACGAAAACCGGAGCATCTGGCTCACTGTTGCAGGTGCCGTCTACAGCATTGCGGTCTCCGTCCTCACACTCTTTGAAAAATGAAAGAGCGTGGATTTGACCGGCAGCGCCTTTTTCGCCGCTGTAAAAGCCACCCAGGCCAGCGCTGTCGAAGTAGTTGGTTGACCAGTCAACGCGGATATACTCCCGGTCGTACCAAGGGCGGTCACTCATGTTCTCGGAGAGGATATTGTACTCTTCCCCGGTCGCCTGATTGTAGGACTTTTGGATATCAAAGTGAGACTGAATCCGGTAGGCCGCGAGGATCGTTCCCTCGTAGTCTTCGCCATCACGGACCAGTGAGTCGGCACCATCGATGATCTCGAAGGTTCGTCGTGCGAGCAGCCAATTTTGCTGGATGTCCCACTTTACACTCTTGAGGTCCCACTCGCCGAAACCAGCAGCGGTAGCCGCGTCACCCGCAGGAACGGATACGAGAGTACTCGCGTAGTGCCACTCACCATCGAAGTAGCTCTTAGCGACGTAGTTAGGCTGGACGCGATTAATAGGGTCACGCTCACCAGCGCACCCGACAACACTTACGACCGCGAGTGCGATCAGGGCAACCGATAGGTGCCGAAAACTTGTTCTCAACATTCCTCAACCTCTCTGAGTATTAGAGTTCGGCCGCCAATTTGGCGGGCACGAGTGTTACGTCCAAAAACCACTGCGCAAAGCGATTGAACAGTGGCGTATAGTATTGGCTATTTGGATCGAGCTGCGGATGATTTGAGCGCACGCCAGTGCGCACAGACATATAGGGTAGAACAGCGGCGCTAAAAGTAAAGCCAGCGCCGTTGGAGAAGCTTACCGTCGTAGGGTCATCCACCCCATTCGAAATGGTCGCATCATCGACCGTATCGTACTGAAAGCCATAAGCGGCGAGATAATAAGCGCTTAACGAAAACATATCGGTCAGCTTCAGACCCATGCTCAGAGTCTGGCTAAGCCCCATCCACTTATTGGGTACCCCGTTGTAGATTTCTTGCTCGCCGTCACAGTCGGGACTGCGATCGTCGGTGCTTTGGCCATCACTGGAACAGTCGGTCAAAAGTACGTGAGAGAGCGTGGAGCCCGATGTGTGGGTGTAGATGTCGTGGCCACTTGAAAGCGTGTAGGAGAGCGAGAGTCCCTGCATAACTTCAAAGGCGCGAGAAAGCGTAACTGAACCCGAGATACCGCCGAGTTTACCGGCAGCCAGAGAGTAAGGGCTTGTACCAAATGAGAGAGAGGTCGATGCGGAGACACCGATATCTGCCCCTGGGATGGTGTAAAGGTTACCGAATGAAGAAGAGACGGATAGGTCACCGACCATCACACGCCGATTGGTTGAGTTTGGCGTCGTGAGCTCGCCGCTAACGTCAAAACGCGCTGACAAACCGATCGTATCATTGAGTCGCCAAGAGGGTCGAAGCGAGAGAGACATCGCGTAGTACGGGTCGTAGTTGTTACCGAGGTCAGTTTCCTCACAGCCGTCAGCATCAATATTCACCGGGTCACCCGCGTTGGTTCCCGCATTTCCGCAACGAGACGGAGCGTAGTCGTAGGTGGTCTGGATCTTTGCGAAGTTGGAGTAGACAACGGTAGAGCCAGCCCAAGGTGCCGGCGCTTCCTTCTTTTCGGCTTCAACTGTTTCCGCGGTGCCGCCTTTGTCAGCAAGCGCACTTTGAGACATGCCCAAGATTAGGACAGATATAGGCAAAAGAAATCTCGCTGGCTTCATCGCTTACGGGTCCCCGGGGTTTACAGTTGAGCTTCGGTGCCTCGACTGTGCAAGTGGGGGACCTAGCACTTGCACCTGCAATTGCCAAGAGAAGAATCCCAACGTCCCCCGAACAAAATTCCGCTTTCAAACCAATATCTTAGCGAATAATTAGAATTAGAGTTCGGCAATACGAACTTCAGGTAATGATCACAGAGACCAATTCAACACATCGCGTCAAGGTCACTTTGACCCAATGCTCAACCCCTTGCTAGTATACACCAATGAGTGAAACGAACGCGAGTGCAGCTCGACAAGAGCCGCGTTATAACGTCGATATGACTGCACTTTTCGAGGGATTTGGTACCAAACCTCAAGAAGGCAAGGTGGTCGACGTAAGTAACCGAGGCCTTTACCTTGAAATCGAGGACTTACCGACCCAAAAGTCATTCGGTTCATGCCGGCTCAACCTACCGAAATCGGAGGAAACACTCGCGTTGGGTATTTGTGTCGTCCGCGTGAAACCACCGCGCGAAGACCGACCGGGCGGCGTTGGCCTCCAACTCTTCGGAAAC
>JAYYQC010000106.1:0-14454 GCA_036128675.1 Myxococcota bacterium
CCGAAGATTGGAAAGAAATCGAGACACTCGTAAGGGGCCAAGCTTTCGACTTTGACGGCCTTCGTCGCGTACCTCATCGCTGGCCAACAGCCGCGACAAAACAAGCGACGCCGAATTAGACTTGGTTCAGGTAGGCATGCCACTCTTCGCGAATGCCCCACCGGCCGACACAGTACTCGACAAAGAGTAGCTCAGAACGCTCATGCGCCTCGTCACCGGCAGTCACAAGTCGCATCATGACAGCGGCTAAATCGAGCTGGACCTGCTTTTCGGTGATCGCATCCACTGCCCGCTCTAGGAGAACCTTCGGGAGGTGACGTCGACCATCGAAACATTGATCGACATCCGGGTTTAGCGCGTCCACCGCCTGTTCATGCTCCGAGACGATCCTAACCAATGCATCAACCCCGAGTCCCTTTGTACTCGCTATATGATGAAGCATCTGCATCGTAGCGTCTTCAACCGCGTCTCGAAGGGAGGATGCTAGCACTAAGAGTCGCATGCTAGCAGCAACGGAGTTTATCGCATAATCCGAGGTCGTCATCCTAAGCTCTCCCCCACCGCACGAAAGCCGTCTTCAGCCAGAACTTTTCGAACATGTCGTTCAGCCTGAGCATGCGATTCAAAAAACTCTATATTCTTCGAATGTGAGCGTCCACCAGAGCGCGACGAGCTGCGAATAACATCTACGCCTCCAAAGAGTCGGGTCTGCAGGTGCATGGTCTCGCCAGTTCGTTTGTCGCTAACTTGCTTTGATGCGCTGGTTACTCTGGTCCACATGGGTCTAATTACCACCATAATTCAAAGCGAAAACCAAAATATCCGCAACCCGGATTCCCACCGACTCGGCGACGTTTACTGGTCCTCTGTGTAGCGTCGACGACGCGTTTTGAGATAGGTATCAAGTTCTTCAAGTGTAAGGCGCTCAGCAATTGAATTGCGTAAAGCGTTGACCCAACGACGACGTGATTCGATATCCTCAGGGATCTCCCGTCGCCAGTCGAGGTCGTCCATGAGTACAGTTCGCAATGACGATAGCCAATGAAGTGCGGTAACTGGCTGAACCCCGAACGAGAGATGAGCGGTAGGTAAATCTTCAGTTGCTTCGGCGACGTGCCAAATTCCCCTGGGGATAAAGAGAACATCACCGCGAACCAGAGTAAGTTCGCAGAGTAGTCGACGAGGGGGCCCTTCTTGATGACGAGGCAACTCAATGGGCTCGGACAATGTCGGTTCCCAAAGACGCCAGGTCTTCTGACCTTCTACCTGCGCCACCAACACATCGTGGTGGTCAACATGCTCGCGAAAGCCTCGTGACCGAGGACCGCCGATATAAGCATTCACCGAAATATCCGCTTTTAGGGTGCAAGCGAGTGCTCTGGTTGATTCTTGCAGAGAAGCAAACCATTTCTCTAACCCCAAAAGTAAGAGTGCGGCACCGTCATCCAACAATTCACCAAGTCGGCCGCCATCAAACCTTCCATTAACACCCAGCCTACGAACGTCGAGAGGCTCACCATCCTGAGCCAAGTGCATTGCGTTGGTTGGGTCAGGCAAGCGCATCAAACCTTGGAGCAATCTCGAAGGGTGGCAAATGTCCAATCCTGCAGGCAACGCTGAGCTTAGGTGAAGAAAAGAGCGAGCCCGATAGGCTTCATCGATCTGGGATAGGAGATCGGAAGGTAGAAGATTCATCATATCATGTGGTGAAAGACTGGAGCCGAAAACCGGCCCCAGCGATTAGCTTAATTAGCCGCCGATTTTACGAATTACCGACATCGCCGTGTCATGAAGTGACTTCGAGATGTTGCTCATCATCTGCAGAGTTTGCTGTTGCTTCTGAAGCATATTCTGCAGATCCACATTCGCCAACTGAGCATCGTCACCAACAGTGTTAAGTTGGTCCTCAGTAGTGGAGAGATAATTCTCGAGTTGTTCTCGGCTGAAGATCGCTCCATCCAATGCACGGAACTCACTACCCTCCCGAATGACTGCGCTGTTTTCCCCCGCTACTGCACCTGCGGTAGCTTGGAGATCGAGTGATGAAATCCCATTCTGAAACAAAGAGGACATTTCACCCTCTTGAGCGATTCCGTCGGAGTTGGCGTCCTGCCAGATCTGGACTTCATGAAAACGTTCATCACGGAAATCAAAAGTGCCGTCGTTATTCGAGTCGAGAAGTGCGAGATCCTCGTAACCATTCGCAACATTTCGTCCGGTCACCTGCTCATCCCCGAAGAGATCTTGTCCCTGAATGGTTCCATCACCGTTCCGGTCCAAGACAACGATACCTTCGGCAGGCCCGAACCACTCTGTAAAGCGGGTTGTCACGTCACGTTCATCGTTCCAACGCGTGCGTAGACCTGAACCAGATGCAGACACATCACCAATCGCGTTACCATCGACACGGGTACGAGATTCGGTCCTAGACCCCAGATCAAATACACCGCCGGCCGCATCGATAGTCTCAACTCGGCCGTCTCGATTTAAATCAACCGCGAGGGGATCCCAGCGCTGGCCGCTCATAGTCGACCAATCTCCACCGAACTCACCGGTGGTGAAGGCTGCATCTGCGGAACGACCATCGAAAGCTTTGTATGCATCGGTGACCGAGACATCCGTACCGCCACGGAATGTCGTATCAACATCTGCGGGTAGAAAAGGTTCGCGCAGAGACATGTGCTCGTCGCTCCCAATACCAGGATTCGCTTCAATAGCACTGGTCAAAGCCTCTCGGGCTCGGCTTAGCTCGTTGCGCAGCGTTTCCTTAACCGAGTTAAAGAATTTCACCTTCTCGGCAAACATCCGTAGGTCCTCGGTATTCTGGAGGTAGGCTTCTCGAAGAACCTGCTGAACCAAAGCATTCACATCGTTGTACGTCGTGATTCCCTGCGCTCGTGTTGCACTAGCAACCGCAGTCACGGCCGCATTTGTATCTCCGGTAGCGATTGCTGCCACCGCAGCTTGAAGCTGGGCCTGCGCCTGAGAATTGAGCTGGAGATTACCTGATGCTGTACTGCTTGTGAGCGTCGCTTGAAGCGCCTCGCCCGAGACAACGCCGTCGAAGCGGTCGTTGAGGGTCGCAGGCTGTTGAGTATCGGCGATGGCCTCAGCGGCCATCGAGAGTTGAGAAGACACAGGGGTAGGGCCACGTGAAATCACAGAAGTCATAAAATTCTCCAAAATGTTTAAATTTAACAAGGACATAAGTCCCAAAAAAGCGATCCTTTGGCTGCGGTCTAGAGCGAAAGTCGGGCTCCAGATTCAAGGCAATTTCAGTTGTTTCCGCCCCTTCTAGTTCTTACAGTGACGAGCGACTCGCTGGTTCATTTTTTTAAGGGATTTACGCAACGCGATCATGAAGAAGCCGATATCAGACCTTCGACTCGAAATTTCAGACGTCCGTTTGGGTGATCTAGACGCAATCGCGCAGCACTATGCCTTTGAAACGGCTTCGGGGGTCGCCACCTTTGACACGGCTCGACCACCGGAATCCTACTGGCACACAAAGCTTCGAGAAAGTCAGGAGAACCTATACCCGTTTCTCGTTGCCCGCTCTCAACCAAGCGAGGCTGGCCCGATAGTCTGCGGTTGGGCAGCGCTTAGTCGCTACGACCCCAAAGTCGCGTACGCACGAACGGCTGAGTTGAGTGTGTACGTTCTAGAGGCCTATCAACGCCGAGGTATCGGCCGAGTGTTGATGAAAAACATGCTCGGCATGGTCAAACAACACCCAACGATTCATACGCTTGTCTCACGGATTGTAACCACGCAGCGAGCAAGCATAGCCTTGCACGAATCTCTTGGTTTTATTCACGTAGGAACCTTGAAAGCAGTAGGCTTTAAATTGGGTGCGATGAGAGACGTCGCCATCTATCAGCTCGACACTGAGTTCTAATCATTGCCCTTTTTAGCCCAATCCGGAATCGTGTCGACAACCTGAAAAAGCGCACCTTCAGGCGGGGGAGCATTCTTAACCCCGATATAAATATGGGCCTCCGGGTCCAAGTCCCGCAAAACCATATCAAGTACATTCTGAATCGCTTTAAATTTACAGCTCACCAAAACCGAGCCAGGTTCAGCGGCGGCAGGAGCAGCAGCAGCAGCAGGAGCAGCAGCAGCAGCAGCAGGAGCAGCAGCAGCAGCAGCAGGAGCAGCAGCGGCAGCAGCAGCGGCAGGAGCAACAGCGGCAGCAGCAGCAGCAGGAGCAGCAGCGGCAGGAGCAGCAGCATCTCCAGCCGCCTCTAGATCCGGTGCGGCGAATTTAGGGACAATGACTTCGTTTCTACGATAGATGCCGAGTTTCTCATTACATAAATCAAAACCCAGAACGCCATCAGGGACTGTTTCACCCTTTCCGAGAATCAAATAGCTACCCGCGTGCATATGAAAGGGAATTTTTGCGAGCAGCTCTCGACGTTTTTCTTCGGGAAAGTACGACAAAACATTGCGTAGCAAAATGATATCGAAGACCGGCTCGTAATCCCATTTACCAGGCAAGACTGCCCAATCACTATTGAGGTTAATTTGACGAAACTCAACCAGCGCTCGGTGCTGCTCTTTAACTTCGTACTTGTTAACGTCCTGTGTGAAGTTCTTCAGGAGAACAGGTGCGGGGACCCCACGCATGATTTCGGCTTGGCTGTAGATTCCAATCGCTGCCTTATCAAGAAGGGACTTTGACATATCCGAGCCAACGATTCGGACATCCCACTCACCAACTTGGGAAACGCTCTCATTGAACATAATTGCCAAGGAGTACACTTCTTGACCGCTGGAGCAGGCACCACTCCAGACCCGAATCGTCTTATCGGTTCGGTGATCTTCTGTGATGGTCGGTATCGCTTCATTCTTGATGAATTTGAAGACAGGGAAATCGCGAAAGAAACTTGTCGTTTGGTCCACCAACGCTTCGACGAGTTGGCGGTGAAGACGGCTATAATGGCTTGAGCGAAGGTGCTCTACGAAGACCTGGTCGCTATCAAATCCGAAGGCCTTGGCGCACTCCTTTATCCGTGCCTCAACGGCCGGCTGCTGTTCACCGTCAACCACCACCCCGGCTTTATCGAGGAGAAGGTCTTGAACATATTGGAAATCCATCACGGACAAAGGCATAACAAGCAAACTATAAGAAGTTTCCGAGGCCAGTTCGAGAAACTGGACAAAATTATCAGCTTCGCCGGGAGAGAGCGATCGACCCATGACATCTCAGGTGAAGCCCCAAACCAGTCGCAAAGGCTATCTCTATGGTCTGGGAGCGGCCGCGGCCTTTGTTATCATGGTCAGTTTAGTAAAGCTCTGCCGAGACGATGGCATCTCCAGTCGCTCGATTGTTTTTTACCGAAGCTTCGTGGTGCTCCCGTGCTGCTTTCTTCTCTGCAGAGGAATCTCGATGAAGGTCGAGAGACTCGGATACCTAACTGGTAGAATCCTCTTCGGCTTCGCGGCAATGACAACATCCTTTGCGGCGATGCGCTGGATCAATATTATCGAGATAAACCTCCTCTTCAATTTGCAACCTCTTCTTGTTGCTGTCATCGCGCCGCTAATTTTGGGCGTCTCGGAGCGTCCCGACTCAAGAACTTTGGTTGCGCTCCTCGCGGCGTTGGTCGGCAGTTCAGTGATCATCGCTCCTGAGATCGCTGGTTCATTGTCCTTTGATGAAAACACCCGATGGGTTGGACTTTGCCTAGGAGCGCTTGGGGCGCTCTGTGGCGCACTGGCCCATGTCTGTCTTCGTGGACTCCATGCAACGCCGGTCATTGTTACCGTTACGTGGTTTCAGATCTGTGTCGCGGGACTTGCACTCATTCCCTTTGACGGACTTCCCCTGATGAGTCCAACCTTCGATAACCTTACGAGTTTGGCATTGATAGGCGTTGGCTTAAGCGCATTCGCTGGCCAGCTCTGCTTGACCAAAGCTTACCAGATTTTACCGGCTGTCAGGGCATCAGCGCTCGGGTATTCCGCGCCGGTATTTGGGATCACCATTGACCTCGCCCTTTTTGCCGCAGTGCCAACAATGAACACTCTGGTTGGTGGTGCGCTGATTGTTTTGAGCGGTCTGTGGTGGATTCATCCCTCTATCGCCTCCACCGAGGAGACCACCTCCGCACGCCACTGAGCCGGGAGCCCCTGTTCGGCTATACCTTTTAGTACAATGTCGATGTAGGCCTTGGTTGGCTTGACCGGTCGCTCGGTTCGATAGGTTGGGGTGACGCGATAAGTCCAGACCTCCCGCATTCCCCTTGGTTCATCCATACATTCGACGGTCACCTTTTGACGAAGATAGCGCTCCGGGTGACCTTCCTTCGCATCCAGCGCAGCAAGGGTGGCGGTATCGACCTTGAACACCACGCCAGCTACCGAATGACCCGCTGCTGGGTTGATATTTGCAGCACCACCACGACGAACCGGCGAGTAATAATCCCAAGAGAATCGGTAATCACGCAGCCAAGCCCAGGATCTACGCTCGATCTGAGGTGTCATGCCGCGCTCACGGCGGCACCATGCAACGAAGTCTCTTAGGTCGAGGTTGGAACCAAACGCAAAGACATCGAAGACGCCGTCTGCATGATCGTCCTTGGCTACTCTAACTTCCATCACACAACTCCCTGAGAAATAAGCACAGTTTCGCGTCCAAGGCGGTTTGACCATTCAACACCGCGGTGGTAGAGCCGCCGCTCAATCGAATTTGGCAATAGCGCTAAAGAGTCCCACGACTTCATCGGAGCAGTCGAACATGCAAGTACAGGTAGAGCAACAAGACGCATTCATTAAGAAACTTTCCGTTACCCTCGAGAGTGGCCGAGTATCAGGCGCAATCGACGCTGCATTTAAGCGCGTCGCTCAAAAAGCTCGCATCCCGGGATTCCGTAAAGGCAAAGCTCCCCGCCACGTTCTCCAGATGCATTACGGCTCACAAATTGACTTTGAGGTGATCAATCAGTTGGTTGATCAGTCGCTGCCGCTGGCGCTTGCTCAAGAGCAAATCCACGCCATCACGACCCACAGCATTTCACCAGGAGAGCTTAAGAAAAACGCCGACTTCTCTTATACAGCCGAAGTCGAAGTCCAGCCCGATATCGAGCTCACAAAGCACGAGGGTCTAGAAGTCGAGAAGACTGACTTCAGCGTCAGCGATGAACAAGTCGATGCGGAACTCGACCGCAAAGCCAACGAGCAAGCAGAGTTTGCTCCAATTGAAGACCGTGACGTCATTGAAAACGGTGACATGATTGTCATGGACTACGAAGGTTTCCTCGGCGAAGAAGCATTTGAAGGTGGCAAAGCCGAAGATGCGGCAGTTGAAGTCGGCGGCGGTACCTTCCTCCCACAATTCTCCGATGGCTTAGTCGGCGCTAAGGTCCCTGGCGAGCACAGCTTCCAGATGACCTTCCCTGAAGACTACCAAGCTGAGCATCTCGCTGGTCAAGAGGTTACCTTTAAGACCAACCTCAAAGAACTCAAGGCACGTCAGGTACCCGCAATTGACGACGAATTTGCAAAGGACTTGGGTCACGATGACCTCGGGGCCCTTAAAGCCGATGTTCGTAAAGGCCTCGAGCAAAGTGCCGAGTACCAGCAGAAAGAAAAAGAGAAAGAACTCGTTCTTGATGCGCTTATCGCTGCCAACCCTTTCGACCTTGCACCAGCGATGGTCGAAGACCAACTCAACCGAATGATGCGAAATGCTGAAGCGCAGATGCAACAGATGTTTGGTGGGATGAAGCTTGGCGCAGAAGAACTTCAAGGTCTTCGTGAGAACGCGCGACCGAATGCCGAGCGTCAAGTCCGCGGCGGTCTCCTGCTTGTCGAAGTGTCGAAAGCAGCAAATGTCGAAGTCAACGACGAAGACATCGATAAGGAAATCGCACAAATCCTCAGCCAAGCCGGCCGTAACGCCGCGATGCTCGAAGCTCGGTTCAAAGAGCCGCAAGAGCGGAACAACATCCGTTTCAAGTGCATCGAGGACAAGACAATCCAGTGGGTTGTCGACCACGCGGTACGCGTTGAACCAAAAGCCGAAGAAAGCGCCGCAGAGTAAGCCGCTTTCTTACTTTTGATCCTTGCCAGGGCTGGTATTGGCCCCAAATTCACCGTAGAGCAGTAACTAAGAAACTCTGTTAACGGATGAGGGGCATAGCAGGATCATGAGTTTTTGGATTCCAACAGTACTAGAGCAAACTCCACGCGGCGAGCGTGGCTTCGATATCTACTCACGCCTTTTGAAGGACCGTGTCGTCTTCATCGGGACACCGATTGATGACCACATCGCGAACCTCATTATCGCTCAGCTTCTTTTTCTAGAGTCGGAAGACCCCGAAAAAGACATCAACGTCTATGTGAATTCGCCGGGCGGCTCAGTCACCGCCGGTCTCGCGATCTACGATACAATGCAGTACATCAAGCCCGATGTAACAACCCTTTGTATGGGTCAGGCCGCATCGATGGGAGCGGTGCTGCTTTCAGCCGGAACTGCCGGAAAACGTTACGCACTTCCGAATTCACGGGTGATGATCCACCAACCTCTCGGCGGAATGCGCGGGCAGGCCTCCGACATGGAAATCCAAGCGAAAGAAATCCTCAAGATGAAGGATTTGCTTACTAACATGCTCGCGAAGCACTCCGGTCAGGACCCGGCAAAAGTCATGGCGGATTCAGACCGAGATTACTTCATGGATGCTGCCGAGGCCAAAGCCTACGGGTTGGTTGACCACGTGGTCGAAAAGCACTCAGAGACTAAGTCGGACGACGAGAAAACCGAGAAGTAACCAGGTCGCGCGATCTTGAAGGGCCTCTCCGAGGCCCTGGTCTGGTGGCAATCCATCACAAGAACGCGCGAAATTCTGGCAATCGAGCCATGCTATGGCTAAGTTCGAATAGAGGCGTACGCAAATGTAGGCTTTGGTTTTCCGACAATCCGTCGATGCCAATCCTGTAAGCGTAAATCGAAGACTACCAGCGTAAGGACAAGATCTTGGCAAGTCGGCGTGATAACAGTGGGTCGTTGGTTTGCTCTTTCTGCGGAAAGAGTCAAAAGGAAGTTAAGAAGCTCATCGCGGGCCCAACCGTTTATATTTGCGATGAATGCATTGCCCTCTGCAATGACATCATTGCGGAAGAATTCCAGTCAGACGACACCCAGGAGGAGACGAGTTTCCAGATCTCGAAGCCTGCTGAGATCAAGGCTATCCTCGATCAATACGTCATCGGCCAGGAGCAGGCGAAGAAAGTACTCTCGGTCGCCGTACACAACCACTACAAGCGGATCGATGCACGCTCAACCAGCGATGACGTCGAGCTCCAAAAGAGCAACATCCTCTTGATCGGGCCAACAGGTAGCGGCAAAACCCTTCTCGCGCAGACGCTTGCAAAGATTTTAGATGTACCCTTTTGCATTGCAGACGCCACCAGCCTTACCGAGGCTGGATATGTGGGCGAGGACGTGGAGAACGTTATTGTCAACCTCGTTCAAGCAGCTGATGGAGATGTAGACCGGGCTCAACGCGGCATCGTTTATATCGATGAGATCGATAAGATTGCACGAAAGAGCGAAAATCCGTCGATCACCCGCGATGTCTCCGGTGAAGGGGTTCAGCAGGCCCTCTTAAAAATCATCGAGGGAACGGTGGCGAGTATTCCTCCGAAGGGTGGCCGCAAACACCCTCAACAAGAATTTCTTCAAATCGATACGGGTAATGTTCTCTTCATCTGCGGTGGTGCCTTTTCAGGTCTTGAGCAAATCATCGAGCGACGGACTGGCAAGCAAGCGATGGGCTTTGGTGCGGAGATCACCAAGAAAGGCGCGAGAAGCCACAACGAACTTCTCGCCGATGCGGGGCAAGAAGACCTTCTCAAGTTTGGGTTAATCCCAGAATTTATTGGTCGACTTCCAGTGGTCGCAACCTTGATGGAGCTTGATGAAGGCGCACTGATTAAGGTTTTGACCGAGCCTAAGAACGCCCTCGTTAAACAGTACCGAAAGCTCTTTTCTATCGATGAGGTTGATCTGAGCTTTACCGACGGTGCCTTAAAAGAGGTTGCCCGTCAGGCGATTGAACGTAAGACCGGCGCGCGTGGTCTCAGGGCAATCCTCGAGACAGCCATGCTCGACATTATGTACGACATCCCAAGCGAAGAGAATATCACTGAGGTGGTCGTAAACGAAGAAGTCATCCGAAGCGGTGAGCAACCCATCGTTGTGTACCGTAAAGACGCTTCAGCCAAAGAAGCAAGTTAAGGTGGTGCCCCAGCAATGGTGGGGCTCTCTTATCTCGATCGGCGCCGCTGACCGGCTCCCACTCCATTAAAACCGCTGAACTCGATACCGATTCACGTAGAGCTGGCGCCGTATCTGGTCTACCGGCAAGACGCTTAGGTCGAGCCGCAACTGGATCCCCGGTTTGCGCACAACCAGTGCTAGGTCGACTCGATGGAGGTCCCAAGGCATATCGAACTCAACCGATGTTCCCGTCAGATGGCGAGGCTTTAAGGTGCGTGGAGGTGTCACGCCATCACCAAGCATGAAGGTCGCATTACAGAGGTTTCTGCCACGGAGCTCCACGGACTCAAAAATATCCCCGCGTGCCGGAAAACCTTGGCTATCTTCCCAGACCAAAGTGCCCTTTCCCGCGTAAACCGCTTGAATCTCAGGCTCGGCCTCTGGATCGCATGCCTCCGACTTCACTTGACCGTAATCAAGTAGAACCGAGCGACCACCTGGAGCGCTCTCAGCAGGGGGAGGCGTTGATTTTGAGCTTTGACAGCCCAACAACAACGCCACGATGTAAACCAAACAGGAAATTCTTAAGTGCCTCATAACTAAGACGATGTATCCTGATAAAAAGAACTCACGCAATCCCTTCCGAAAGACGGATTGCTCCTTATACTGGATAAAGGTTCCTGTAATGTTGAACCTAAGGGCGGACTGACCTAGAGCAAATGGTACGAAGCAACAGTCTGAAATCGTACATGGGATTATTATGACCTCGAAAAGCACAAGCAAGACTCTCCCCCTCCTACCTCTCCGTGACATCGTGGTGTTCCCGCACATGATGGTACCGCTCTACGTTGGACGTCCCTCCTCCATCGCCGCGGTTGAGGAAGCGGTAAATGGCGACGGTGATCTCGTCTTAGCAGCCCAGAAAGAGGCCCGTACGAATTCCCCAAAAGCGGACGATATCTTCACCACAGGTACGGTTGGGAAGGTAATGCAGCACATCAAACGTCCCGATGGAACTGTAAAGATTTTAGTCGAAGGACGCGTCCGTGCAAAACTCAACTCGATAGACGACAGCGCTGGCCATTTCAAAGCAGAAATCGAGACCTTCGAGTCATCGGTAGCCAAGCCTGAAGATACCGAAAGTCTCGTCAAATCGATCGTCGAAGCTTTCGATAATTACGTGAAGCTCTCCAAGCGGCTACAACCCGATGTCATCAGTAGCATCGAAAGCATCACCGACCCAGCGCGTCTGAGCGATACCATCGCAGCGCACCTGCCCATTAAGCACCAGGATAAACAGGACGTTCTTCAAACACCCGACGCCAACGAGAGATTAGCGCGGCTCCTGGAACTCATTCAATCCGAGGTTGAGATTCTTCAGGTTGAGCAAAAGATTCGTAGCCGGGTCAAAAAGCAGATGGAGCGATCTGAGAAAGAATACTATCTCAACGAACAGATGCGCGCGATTCAGAAGGAACTTGGAGATCGCGACGAATTCAAAAACGAGCTGGGTGAGCTTGAGGACAAGGTCAACCAGAAGAACATGCCCGTCGAAGCTAAAGAACGGGTACTCAAAGAGCTGAAGAAGCTAAAGCTGATGGCACCGATGAGTGCTGAGGCCACCGTCATTCGAAATTACATAGACTGGTGTCTCCAGCTTCCCTGGAATGATGTCACCGACGATGTTCTGGACATCGTAAACGCCGAATCAATCCTCAACGAGGACCACTTCGGTCTAGAAAAGCCCAAGGAACGCATCCTTGAGTTCTTGGCGGTTCACCAACTGGTTGAGGAGCTTAAGGGTCCAATCCTCTGCCTCGTGGGCCCACCTGGGGTAGGCAAAACATCACTCGCGAAATCGATTGCCCGAGCCATGGGCCGTGAGTTCGTTAGAATGTCGCTTGGCGGCGTCCGAGATGAAGCTGAGATCCGTGGGCACCGACGAACTTATATCGGTGCGATGCCAGGCAAAATCATTCAGTCACTGAAAAAAGCTGGGTCATCCAATCCGGTCTTCCTTTTGGACGAGATCGACAAGATGTCCACCGATTTCCGTGGAGACCCTGCAAGTGCGCTGCTTGAGGTCCTCGACCCACAGCAAAACGGTACGTTCAATGACCACTATCTCGACCTAGACTACGACCTCTCCAAGGTTCTCTTCGTCTGTACTGCGAACAATATGCAAGGGATTCCGCTACCACTCCAAGACCGGATGGAAGTGATTCGTATCGCGGGCTACACCGAAGACGAAAAAATGGCTATCGCAGACAAATATCTCATTCCGCGACAGCGCAAGGAGAACGGTATCACCGAGATCAGCGTGAACTGGGTTGAGGAAGCGACGCGAACCATTATCCAGAATTATACACGCGAAGCAGGTGTCCGAACGTTGGAGCGCGAAATTTCTGCAGTCTGCCGAAAAATCGCCCGAGAGGTTCTCGAAAAAGGCAAAGAGATCGAGGTTGATGTTTCAACCGATAAGGTTAAAGAATTTCTGGGTATTGAAAAGTTCCGACTTCACGCGAAAGAGGAAGAATCAGAAGTTGGGGTCAGTACTGGCCTAGCCTGGACCCAAGTGGGAGGCGATATTCTTCAAATCGAGGCGGGTATCATGCCTGGTAAAGGTCGGCTTACCATTACCGGTAAACTCGGTGATGTAATGCAGGAATCCGCCCAAGCCGCGATGAGCTACGTCCGCTCACGCTCAAGTGCCTGGGGACTTCGACCCGATTTCTATCAGCACGTCGATATTCATATTCACGTGCCCGAAGGCGCGATGCCTAAGGATGGTCCATCCGCCGGTATCACAATGTGTACAGCCCTTGTCTCAGCACTGACGCAGATTCCAGTGCGTAACGAAGTGGCGATGACCGGTGAAATTACCCTCCGCGGTAACGTACTTCCAATTGGTGGACTCAAGGAGAAAGCGCTCGCCGCACATCGAGCTGGCATTTACAACGTAGTCGTTCCAGCTGAGAACGAGAAAGACCTTGCAGATGTGCCTGAGACGATTGCGAATCACATGAACTTTATCGTGGTAAAGCACGTCGATGACGTCCTTCAACATGCTCTTGAGCTTGAAAACCCCGAGGAGTTTACCCGTCAGGCGCGTCAAAGCTCACGGTTTGAGGTGAGTGCCTTAGAGCATGTTAAACTTGAATCTCCGGAACACGAAGACGACACACCGACCGTCCAATAGGGACGCAGTCCAGTACCCCGCTGGAGGGAACGGAGCTAGATAGGCTCTAGTCTCTCTCGGGGTCCGGCGAAGAGCCCAGCCTTAGGTTTACACCGCCAACTTTTGGTGGCTCAAGAGCCGCTAGTGACGACTGGGTTTGGTCGGATGAAGGCTCGAGTTTGTACAGCGACGTAGAAACATCGCCGTCAGCGGCGAGAAGATTGAGGTCCCCCTTCAGATAAGTAACCTCTTCGGTGGTGACATTACCCGATCGCTCTGCGGCCTCTAGGCATGAAACAAAGTGACGTTCCGTCGCAGAGAAACCACTTTTTTGAAGTTCGTGACGCTTATGGGCTTCTTTATCGAGCTTACTTTGCTCTTTCAGACTCTCTGACCAACTCTCAAAGAACTCTTTCATCGTTTCAGCGCGATTCTCGAGGATCATCGAGGCAACTTCGAAAGGAAGGTCGGTCAAGCTGATTTCAGCCGTTGTCGAACGAAAAATCTTAAGGAATTCACCAGATTGTGTACCAGCGAGCTCCCCGCTGACCAAAAGACCAGCCAGATCACGGTACGTATCAAGGCGCGAGGAACCGTTCTCTGAAGCACGAGATACTTCTTGAGGCACTAATGCCGGCGCGTTGCTCTCATCGATTCGCGTAACCATAGAGGTCCTTACACACCCGCAGCATTAACTGGTTAAAGAATCGAGTACATGAACGAAAAGACCATCGCGAAGCTTTGGCTCGAACCAAGTGCTCTTCGGCGGCATAAGTCGATTGGCATCGGCCACATCCAGAAGCTGATCCATGCCGGTTGGAAACATATGAAAGGCAACGGCTGATCCTTCATCCACGGCTTTCACCAATGCCTCCGGACCGCGGATCCCTCCAACAAATCGGATGCGCTTATTGGTTCTTGGGTTGTCTATGCCTAAAATTGGAGAGAGGAGCTGGTTTTGCAAAACCGAAGCATCCAAACGTCCGACCACATCGTCGGGAACGCTCTTCGGCGTGAGAAGATGCCATTCGCCATCGAGATACATCGTCAT
>JAYYQC010000107.1:0-5549 GCA_036128675.1 Myxococcota bacterium
ATTCCCAAAACAACACCGGCGGAATTGACCGCGATTCATCACGAGTTCAATCAAAATCTCGCCCTCGACCCACTGGCGCTCAATGGTGGTTTCGATTATCTCGGACGGATTGCATCGAAGGCGCTTGGTGAAGACCGGGCCAATGAAGTTCTTGGCATTAAGGATGCTCAAGCCGCGGATCAGCCACCACTCGAGACAGCTGACCTCGATATTCTGAGTTCAATTCTCAAGGACGAGCACCCTCAGGTAGTCGCAGCAGTTCTTGCGAACTTGAATCCAATCCGCGGCGCAGAGCTGGTAAAGAAATTGCCCGAGAGCTTAAAGAAGGATGTCGTATTGAGAATGGCTAGCCTTTCTCGAATCCCTCGTACAACGTTGCTCGCTGCAGAAAACGTCCTCTCTGAGGCACTTCCAGCGAGTCAAGGTGCAGATAAAGAAGTTGATGGCATCCGTACAGCTGCCCAGCTTCTCAACAATCTCGATAATATTGTATCGGATGAGATTCTGCAGGCGATGGAAGATAACGAGACTCAGGCACCAACGGCGAAGAAGATTCGACAAGCCATGTTCACCTTCGAAGATCTTGGAGCACTGGACCGCAAAGGCTTCTCGACCTTGCTTAAAGAAGTTGAAAGTAGTCAGCTTCTCAAAGCGCTTAAGACCGCGAGTAACGATATCAAAGATAAGGTATTCGCGAGTCTTTCGAAGCGTGCGGCAGAGATGCTTCGCGATGACTTGGAAGTTATGGGTCCAGTTCGATTGGCGGAGGTTTCCGAAGCGCAACAGTCCATTGTTACTGTCGCACTTCAGCTGAAGCAAGAAGGCAAGCTGATGATTTCCGGTGGTCAAGACGAGTTCGTATAATCGTGAGAGCGGTGGGGGGAGACGATGTCTAGTTCAAATCCAGAAGGTCAGTCATACCGCGATAAGCTACGTCAGCTGAATCCGTTGGTTGCTGGCACGCGCTCGAGCAAGCCGCGTAAGCCAAATTGGACCGAACAAATTGAGACTGGCTGGAAGCCACTCTTTGAGGTCCTCACTGCGCACGATGAGCCGATTGAAGATCCAGACGAGGAGCTCGAGCGGATACGTAATGCCGCATACCGAGATGGTTACACCGAGGGCCTCCAGAGAGGCAAAGAAGCGGTGAACCAAGTGATGCAGAACTTTCACGCATCCATCGCTGAACTCGAAACGTTTCGCGACCGTATTCTTGTTGAGACCGAAGAAGAGCTCGTCTCGTTGAGTCTCCTGGTGGTGCAAGAAATCCTTCAGGCAAGCTCGGAGAGTGCGCGAGAGTTCACGATGAAAATGACCGAGCACGTCTTAAAAGAACTCCGTGAGGCGGACCGAATCACGCTTCGAGTGAGCCCGACCGATTATCAGGCAGTCATGAAGCGCCATGAAGAAATGGTCAGCGACCGTACAGTTGTTCGAATCATCAGTGACCCATCGATCGCAGTGGGTGGTGTGATTGCAGACTCTGACCTCGGTCGGGTCGACGCCCGTATCGAACGACGACTCCAAGACGTAAGCGCCCAACTTCTTGGGCTCGAAAATGTATCTGAGGAAGCTTGACGATGAGCTCGGCGGCTATTCCACTCTGTGACCGTTTTGGTGGGCTGACCCGGTTGGGAATGCCACGTGTGGAAGGTACCGTGGTAGACGTAACCGGTGTACTCGTCGAAGGTCAGGCCGCAGGTGCTGCGGTTGGCGACCTCTACCGGATTATCGGTCGAGATGTCGATCTGGTTGCCGAGGTTGTTGCCCTCAGAGGGCCAAAAGCTCTCTTGGTTCCTTATGGTGCACTCTCCGGGATACGGTCGGGTGACCGAATGATGCCATGGGGACAAGCGTCCTACATCGCTGCATCCAACGAGCTACTTGGCAGAATGATCGACCCTCTTGGACAGCCCATTGATGGACTGGGCCCTGCACCCCGGGGTGAGCTTCGTCCAATCTATGCGGACCCTCTTCCGCAAACCGAACGTGCACCGGTTAACCAACGACTCAGTCTCGGTATTCGCTCGCTCGACGCATTTACACCTGTCGCGCGAGGACAACGACTGGGGATTTTTGCTGGTCCCGGCGTTGGTAAGTCGGTGTTGATGGGGATGATTGCCCGCGCGACCGAAGCCGATGTTATTGTGATGGCGCTGGTCGGTGAACGTGGTCGCGAAGTTGGACACTTTGCCGCGGATATTCTGGGTCCCGAAGGCATGAAAAAGAGTGTCTTGGTTGTCGCAACATCGGATCGGCCACCATCAGAGCGCTTGCGTGCATCGTTTGTGGCAACGACCCTTGCCGAATACTACCGAGATCAGGGGAAATCGGTCCTGCTCTTCGTAGATTCGTTGACCCGATTCGCGATGGCTCAAAGAGAGATTGGCTTGGCGGTTGGTGAACCACCGACTACGCGAGGTTATCCGCCGAGTACATTTGCGATGATGCCCAAATTGCTCGAACGTGTTGCACCAAGTGTCAATGGCGGCAGTGTAACTGCATTTTATACCGTTCTGGTTGAAGGCGATGATATGACTGATCCGGTGGGCGATGCCGCTCGAGGCTTGCTCGATGGTCATATCATCTTGTCCCGAGACCTCGCGCAACGCGGGCACTTTCCAGCGGTCGATGTGCTTCAGTCTCTTTCGCGGGTTGCGGGGGATATTACCGAGGCTGGCGAACAAGCTGCAACGCGGCAGTTAAGAGTTTGGCTCTCGCAAATCGAAGAGTCGCGTGACCTCGTAGCGGTTGGGGCTTATAAGCCGGGCGCAGACCCAGACCTCGACCGAGCGCTCAATAAGCGCAATGCAATCGAAGAGTTTCTGCGACAGGGAATGACCGAAGTATCTCAGGCGCAACAGACGATGGGTCGCGTTTTAGGATTGGCACGCTGATATGGGTAGACGTTTCCGACTCGAGCGCCTCTTACGCCTCAAAGAGCGTGTTGAAGACGAGGCCAAAGCCGAGCTAGGCCGGGTGCAGTCTCAGCTAGGTCAGGCAGAAGTCGCGCTTGGTGAGCTCCGGGGTGCTGCCAACGGCCATCAGGCTGACGGACGGGTGGACCTCACCTTGGTTCACTTAAGTGAGCGAGGTGCTCTGAGTACTGCGTTTGCGATCGAGGGCTTTCGAGAGGAAGAGTCGGAGAAATTAACGGCTTATACCCGAGCAAAACTCGAACATAGACAGTTTGCCAAGCTTGCCGAAAGGCACCGGGCTGCTAGACTTAAAAAGGAAGCTGAGCAGGAGCGTAAGCTTCTCGATGACTGGACCAACGCTCGATTTGGACGAAGGAAGTAACCCAATGAAAATTAAAGCTTTAATGGCATTTATTATCGGTGGGGCTCTCGCGTTGGTTACTTTGAGCTGGACCGGCGTGATTCCAATGGCTTCGGCCCAAGAGGATGCAGAGGAAGCCGAAGGCGAAGAGGGCGAAGAAGCCGCCGAGGCCGAGGAAGGTGAAGAGGGCGAAGAAGTCGCTGAAGGCGAAGAGGGTGAAGAGGGTGAAGATGGCGAAGAAGAACCCACGCCTGAAGAGTTGGCCGAAGGCAATGAGGCTCCACCAACCGAAGCTGACCTTAATGATGCAGAGGAAACGGCCGCACTCGAAGACGACCAACTTATGGATTCTGCGTGCCGTCCAACTGATTTTGCCGAGTTGAAACTTCTCGATGCTCTAAAGAAACGCGACGAAGAGCTGCAGCTTAGGGCCCGACTTCTTGAAGAGAAGGAGAATACACTGCGTCGCATCGAAGAAGAACTCGCGTTGAAGATGGAAGAGCTTCGGTCGCGCGTTGTGCAGATGGAGAGACGCTTGGAGCTTGGTGATTCCGAACTTCAGGCGAAAGAAGAACGTCTTAATAAGTTGGTGAGTGCTTTGAGAACGCTTTCCGCGGCAAAAGCAGCGCCTATTCTCGCCGAAGCGGATACCCGTTTTGCGACCCGTCTCCTACAAGGTCTGGGAGCCGAACGAACTGGCAAGTTACTTGCAAAGATGAAACCTGCGAAGGCTGCACGATTGATGAAGCAGCTTGCGAATGCGCAGACGCCTGCGCAGCGAGCGGCCAACTAGGTCGAAGTTTTCGCAACCATGCTCCCGGTTTGAGGGGAGGTGGTTTAATTGAGCCTGTCTGAGGACAGGGAGGGTGAGATGGCTGGAATCATTGAGAAATTAGCTCCTTCAACTGACCTCGCTGGCGTTGAAGTCTCAACAAATTCAAAGACTGCACCAGGCTTTGAGGCCTGCCTTGCTAGCCAAAGCCTTGCGGGCGATGGACCCGAACAGGCAAGTCCCCTCGCGACACTTCCGTCGGAATCTCGACAATCCACCGATGGCAGTGCGGGTGAGCTATCGAACACGTTAAAGCCAATCTCCGCCGAAGCGCGCTCAGAGTCGTCCCAAGCTACATCGGATGCAGCGCTGCTCATTAAGTCACTTGGCTCGATGATTGAGCCTGAGCTGAAACCCGCACCTGCTGGGCTTGAAGCTCTAGGAAAAGTCATTGCTCTGCGGACCGGTAAATCTTCAGTTGCTGTGGCTGGAGAGGGAGCTACGGTCGCCGAGACAGCGATTGAGAAGGTCGTCAGCTCGACGGTGGGCCCAGGGCTCGACATCGACTCCAAGCTCACGGGCATGGTGCCGACAACGCCATCTCCGAACACTGCAGCTCAGCCGGTTTTGGCCATCGCTGACCACAAAACCGATGCCATACTGAGTGCATCTAACGGTGGTTCACCTGAACTTCAATTGGCGAACTCGACGAAGAATACAACGGTAAATACTCAGACTGCGGCATCTATTTCGGTGAGTACGTCGACATCTGAAAGTGCGAAAACATCAGTTGGTATGTCTAATGCTCAAGCACCGACGTCTGGCTCGATGGCAGAAAAACCGAGTGCTTCGGTGATTCCTCAAGCTTCTAACCACCTCAGCGCAACTTCAATGCCTATGCAGAATGTTCCTGGCCCGGAAGCAATGCTTGCGACAAATACGACGGCACTCGCAGACGCGAGTGGAGCACTTGCAACAGAGTCTGAGGAAGGTATCCGAGCAAAGGTGGTGCAGGCCACCACGGAAACGCCGTCTAAGACGCTAGCGGGTACCCCAGCAAACGCACAATTCTCGCACGATGAAATCGATGGCGCATTGGCTCCCTTGAAGGAAGTTGTCGCAAAGCCAGGACTGCGAGTGGCTCCAATGTCCAATCAAGCCACAGAAGCGGTTC
The DNA here is from genome assembly GCA_036128675.1 of Myxococcota bacterium. Lineage (GTDB taxonomy): Bacteria > Myxococcota > XYA12-FULL-58-9 > XYA12-FULL-58-9 > JABJBS01 > JAYYQC01. The sequence goes on from JAYYQC010000107.1 coordinate 5,226, forward strand.
CCGCTCAGGCTCAATCATCGGCTTCCGTTGCTCAAACGACCAAGCCGACCTCACCTGAACTCAAGACTGGGAACTCGATTGAAGCGCATACTTCGCCGCTTCAACCGGTTGCTGCGCGACAGAACGAGGCGGCGGTCACCAGTTCTTCTTCAATCGCTATGTCGCAGGATACGACGAGAGCGGCGGCAGTCACTCAAGCGGGTTCCTCAGCACCAAAGGATGCCAAGGCCAAAGAGCGAGCTCCAGCATCTGCAACGCGTCGAAGCTCAGTAGCAACAGCCTTAGCTGGTCCAGCGGCTTCTACGAGCAATGAGGCGACTACGG
>JAYYQC010000108.1:0-14276 GCA_036128675.1 Myxococcota bacterium
CCCCGCTATCAACCACCCACGTAACATCACGCAAGGTCAGGGACGTCTCAGCGATGTTTGTAGAAAGGACAACCCGCCGACCCGTGCTCTGCGATACGACTTTACGCTGAATCTCAAGCGGTAACTGACCGTGCAGTGTCACGCAGGACCAGCCAACACGCGTCAACACCGGGCTTAGCAGACGCTCGGCCTCTTCGATTTCACCTTTGCCAGGCAAGAAAACCAAACCGGCTCCTTCTTCGCCACGGTTAATCACCTCGCGACACACCTGAAGAAGCGTACGAAAGCGAGGTTCATCAGGTTTAGGTGCAACGAAGGTGGTCTCCACCGGAAAGGTACGCCCTGGTATCTCGAAGCTGCGGACCTCGCCCAGGTATGCCTCAAGTAATGTTAGATCGAGGGTCGCGGACATCACAACGAAACGTAAACCGAGGCTCGCTTGATGCTGCTTGAGCCAGGCTAAAATCAGGTCCATCTCTACACTGCGCTCATGAAACTCGTCCAAAATCACCAGTGCGTCAGAAAACGTTTGAGGTTCGGCGAGCTTCTGAACAAAAGTGCCCGCAGTCATAAAAATGACCTCAGTCGAGGGCTGGACTTCGGCATCGTCGCGCACGACATAACCGACAACCGAACCTACCGAGCTATCAAGCATCTCCGAACATCGGTATGCCGCCAACTTAGCTGCTACCCTTCGTGGCTGAACGACGTAAATCTTGCCACGCGTCTCGCCGCCAAGCTGAGTCTCCCGAAGTGCCAGCGGCAGACAGGTCGTCTTCCCTGCCCCGGGTAAGGCCTGTACCAACGCACGATCCTCCGACCAAATAGCCTCGGTAAGCTCTGATAAATGCTCGTAAATTGGTAGACTGCGCGCATACTCAAACATCGAAACTTCGATTACCATAGCCACCCACGGGTAGCGAGGGGGCATCGACCTGACAAGTAACAAGAATTCCGGTAGATGACGGCGTCGGCAATGCTTAGGCTAGGCAAGGTTTTGAGTAGGAAGGGCCGCGAATAAAATCATGGCAAATCAACAAGCAGACTTTTTGGTCATCGGCAGCGGACTGGCCGGGCTCAATGCTGCAATCGAGCTTTCAGAGCACGGCAGCGTCTTACTCTTAAGTAAGGTCCAGCTGGGCGAGAGTAATACCGCCTACGCACAAGGCGGTATCGCCTCGGTCATGTCCGACGATGACAGCTTCGATGCCCATGTCCGAGATACGCTTGAGGCCGGTGCCGGCCTCTGTCACCTCGACGTCGTTGAGCAAATCATCGAAGCCGGGCCAAGTGCTATCCGGCGGCTTGTTGAAACAGGCGTACAATTCGATGCATCCGACCAAGGGTTCTCGCTGACGCGAGAGGGAGGCCACAGCAACCGTAGGATTCTTCACGCACAAGATATTACGGGCCGTGAGATTGACCGCGCGTTCCGATTGCGGCTTGCCCGAACCTCAAACATTCGCATTTTACAACACCATGTTGCCATCGACCTGGTCATTGAGGACCGTTTTACCGATGCGGCAACCTGCGTGGGGGCCCACGTACTGGATGCCCACACTGGAAAAATTGAGACGGTTGCGGCCAAAGCTACCCTTATCGCTACCGGCGGAGCGGGCAAAGCCTATCTCTACACGTCCAACCCTGATGTGAGCACCGGCGATGGGATCGGTATGGCGTTTAGAAGCGGCGCAAAAATCGCCAATATGGAGTTCTTCCAATTTCACCCGACCTGCCTCTTTCATCCTCGCGCCAAGTCATTTCTAATAAGTGAGGCCCTACGAGGCGAAGGGGGCATTCTGCGTCGTCGGGATGGTCACGCATTCATGAAGGATATCCATCCTCTCGGAGATCTAGCACCCCGTGATATTGTCGCACGTGCTATTGATACCGAGATGAAGCGGACTGGCGATGACCATGTCTATCTCGATATGCGACACAGAGATGCCGCTTTCGTTGTCGAGCGCTTCCCAAATATTCACACTGCCTGTCTCTCATTTGGCATCGATATGACGCAGGTACCCATACCGATCGTTCCCGCCGCTCACTACCTGTGTGGAGGCATTCAAACGACGGTTCGGGGCGCAACCACGATAAAGGGGCTTTGGGCAGCAGGTGAAGCTGGGCATACCGGACTACACGGAGCCAATCGGCTTGCATCCAACTCATTGCTAGAGGCTGCTGTTGTCTCACAGTGGGCAGCACGAGATATGGCAAGCTGGGGCCAAGAACGCTCGGCTCCATCACCTAAGCCTTGGAATAGTGGTGATGCCAGACCGCCACACGAAGCTGTTATCATCGCCCACACGTGGGACGAGATCCGACGTCTGATGTGGAACTATGTGGGAATCGTTCGAAGTAAATCTCGACTCGAAGGTGCGAAGCGCCGCATTGAGTTGATTGAAAATGAGGTGATCGATTACCACTGGAAGACCCAGGTCACGCGCGACTTAGTCGAACTGCGCAATATCGTAGCGGTAGCAAAACTCGTCATTGGCTGCGCTCTGCAGCGTGAGGAGAGTCGCGGGCTTCATTCTAATCAGACACATCCAAAGCACGCGGACACCCTCTACGACACGTCGGCTCAACGGATCTCGCACAATGATGTTGCATGGCGTCGGCAACGCCTCGATGATCAGTAAGGATGACGCCCTTTCGAAAGTTCTGCCTCTATGTAGGGATACTGACCTGCCTATTCGCTTCGGTTGCGCATGGGGATGAGGAGATTTACTCCTATATCGACAAGGATGGTACACTCGTCTTCACAAACATTAAGCCAGCGCATCTCAAGCCCACCAAAGAGAAGAAGCGACTTAACACGTTTAGTTGGACCGACGAGCTTGGCGTTCTAAGGAAAGTTCATCGCGTCAATGTAACAAGCTATGACCGAGAAATCCTCGAGGCAGCTAAGTACTACACACTTCCCCCTGAATTGGTCAAAGCCGTGGTTGCAGTCGAGTCATCATTCGAGCCCACCGCTATCTCGCCCGCCGGAGCCCAAGGCCTCATGCAGCTAATGCCCAAGACGGGCCAAGAAATGCAGCTTCGCGACCCTTTTCATCCCCGCGCCAATATCTATGCAGGAACACGCTACCTACGGATCTTAGCAAACCAATTTGATGGCGACATTCGAAAGACCATCGCGGGTTACAATGCAGGTCCTGGTGCGGTTCGACGTGCCGGAGGTGTCCCCAATTTCCCAGAGACTCAGGTATATGTGCAGCGCGTCCTCAAGCTCTATCGGCACTATTTGAATCAAGCAGTCTTCGACTGAGCCCATCCTTGAGTTGATGATCCTTGGTTTTTATGGCTAGTAGAGCCCAATGTGGAACGTACCCAATATTATGACCCTTGGGCGGCTTTGTATGCTGCCTGTTCTCTGCTGGATGATCTGGCCAGGGGTTGAGACCCGCTTTACCTCCTTTTGGGCCGGTTTACTCTACGGAGCCGCTGGTGCTTTGGATGTGCTCGACGGTTATCTCGCCCGTAAGCTGAATGCAGTGACCCTTCTAGGTAAGTTTCTCGATCCCCTCGCTGATAAACTTTATCTCCTCGTGACACTCATTGCGCTCATGCAACTGCCAGGCGAGCGTGTTCCCGCCTGGATTGTGATGTTCATCCTTACCCGTGAGCTTGCAATCACGGGTCTTCGGGGGATCGCGGCCGCACAAGGCGTGGTCATCGATGCAGGTCAGGAAGGCAAAATTAAAACAGTCTTTGTCACTGTCGGGACCTGTGCTTTGATTATGCATTACGACTACTACATCGATGTTGGCTTCTACCAAGGTGTGATTTCCTGCATGGAGATTGGCCTCCTCATGACCTATATCTCCCTTGCCTATTCGACCATTTCCGCCTTCGATTATACGCGCGCCTTCATCAAGGCATCGGAACAGATCCGCCCCGCTTCCTAGTTCAGCCGTGCTTAAAGCTCTTGAACACATTGGACGACGCTTACTTTTACGGCTCCTGGGCTCGCGCCGACTTACCGTCCCCTCTCAGCTCGAAGCTCCCCGCTCCATTTTGGTCATCCGCATTGATCCACGTGTTGGAAATGTCGTGATGCTCACCGCATTTCTCGATGAACTTCACCGAGCCTACCCCAGCGCAGACCTAACCCTCTTAGGTCCATCCAAAGGGCGAGCACTCCTCGAAAATGCGCCCTATCTTTCTACATTCTGGGGTTTCAACAAGAAACAACTCACGGGCCAAGACGGCTGGCTCAGTACACTTCAACGCCTCCGACAAAAGAGATTCGACCTCATCATCGATGCGGCGAATCCAACCAGCCCATCCACCACCCAAAGCATCTTGGCACTGACAGGCAATGCGTCGACTCGCCTGGGGTTCGAGACTCGCGAGGGTCAGAGCCCCTACGACCTCCTTGCCCCTCCTTTAACGAACGAAGAAAGCCACGAAAATCTCCAACGTCTTCAGTTGCTTAAAGCCCTAGGTCACTCAATTGCGTCATCAAGGCTCCCCGACCTCTCTCACGTCGTCTCAAAGCGGGGGCAGCGGATCACAACGTGGCTAGAAGCTGCTGAAGTCCAGACATTTACCATCGTAAATATCGGTGCCCGACTCAGTGAAAAACAGCTAAGTTCATCCGATTATCGCTCGATTATCCGTACACTCGAAGATGCTACGAAAAATGTCATTGTGACATTTGGACCAAGTGAAGAATCTCTAGCGCAACAGAGTGCCGACGGAACTGGGGCGATCTTAGGTCCCTCGACAACACTGGTTGAGCTTGCCGACCTCTTTCATCGTGCGAATGCAGTTGTGAGCTGCGATACGGGTCCAATGCATCTCGCGGTCGCTGTTGGATGTCCGACCTGTGGTATATTTGTTTCGACATCCCCGGAACGCTATGGCTATCAAGGCGCAGGTCATTGCCGTCTGGATGCACGCTCGGGTCTGAACACCGACCATTTAGAAACCATCAAAGAGTGGCTGGCCGAATCGCTCCAAGAGGCTTAAGGTTCGGGCTCCCCTTCAATGTATTCGTATTCCTCACCAGCATAGTTCTCAAAGCGAAGCCGATTGCCCTCGTGTTCTTTAAGATAATTTGGGCCGAGTGAGACCTTCCCACCACCTTTGGGCAGGTCGACAACATAATGGGGAACGGCCAGTCCGCTGGTCCAGCCTCGAATTTTCTGAATCAGGTCCACACCCGTCTTCGTGGGCGTCTTAAAATGCGATGCGCCTTCAACCGAGTCACACTGAAAGATATAATAGGGACGACAGCGATGCCGAAGCAGCCACCGGTTCATCTCGCGTACCATTTCAGCGTCCTCGTTCACCCCCTTAAGTAAGACCATCTGATTTCCCACCACACAACCAGCATCGGCTAAGGCGTTGAGAGCCTCTCCCGCCTCCGGGGTGCACTCCGCCAAGTGATTAAAATGTACGCTGACGTAGATGGGATGATGCTCTTTGAAAAGAGCGGTCAATGCGGGCGTAACACGCTGAGGTAAAGTGACCGGATTTCGGGTGGCAATGCGAATAATGTCGAGGTGCTCAGCCTCTCGAAGACCACTCAGGATAAACTCTAAGCGCTTCTCATTATAAGTCAGAGGATCGCCACCGGAGATCAAGACATCACGAACCGACGTTGTTTCCTGAATATAGCGGATACCTTCCGCTAACTGGGCTCGATCGGGTGCGCTAAACGGGTCTCCCACCTTTCGGCGTCGGTTGCAGTGTCGGCAATACATCGCACAGTGATGATGGGTATAGAAAAGGACGCGATCTGGATAGCGGTGCGTAATCCCCGGGACCGGCATATAGGCCTCCTCAGCGAGGGGATCTTCGAGGGCATCATCATACCCCCGTAGCTCGTCACCGGAGGGTACAACCTGACGCCAGATTGGATCTGCCCAGGAGGCTTGCTGAACCAGGGACAGGTAATACGGGGTAACCCCCATAGGAAAACGTTCTGCTGCCGCTTCAATCGCCGCCCAATCAAATTGGTCTGCCGCTTCTGGAAAAATTTCCCTCAGCTGAGCGATCGTTCGAACGCGATGACTCTGCTGCCATTTCCAATCCGACCACTGCGCGTCTGTCACGTCGCTCCAATAAGGGTGTTTCCGACTACTCATGAGCCTCGACATATGCTTCGCATCGTCAGTCAGCAAGTCTTTCTTCGTCATGCATCTCTGGAAGAAGAGAGCCGCTTGCGCTAAAGATTCTCTATGTCTGCTGTTGAATATGGGCCAAGCCGCACCATCCTTGAGCGCGCCGCGAAAGCGACAACCGTCAACCGGCTACACCACGCCTGGATGCTCACTGCTATCGAAGCCGAACCACTCGAAGCTCTGAGCCGTTCACTTGCTCGCCAAATTCTCTGCATGGCCGATGAGCAGACCAGGACACTGGGCGGCTGTGGAACCTGCCAGTCGTGCCGGCAGTTCGACGCCGGGGCCCATCCAGACCGATTTGAGCTGATTCCGGATGCAAAGAGTACCATTACCGTAGATGCAGTCCGCGGGCTTGTCGGTGAAATCGGACTGCGCCCCGCGCTCTCAGCCTCTAAAGTCATTCTTGTGAGCCAGGTCGAGGCAATGAATACCGCCGCACAGAATGCACTGCTCAAGACCCTCGAAGAGCCGCCGGCTGAGACACTCTTTGTGTTGACGACAACCCGCTACCAGGGGCTTCTCGAGACCATCCGCTCCCGGGTGCAGCGTCATCACCTCCAAGTGAATGTCGAGCGCGACCAGGATCTCTTTACCGATACACTGTTGCGACTGAACGCCCAGACCTTTCCACTCGACCTTGAAGAAGACGCAGAAAAGATAAAGCACTGGCGTGAGCAGCTCACTGCACTTCGCGGCAATCCAAATCCCCTCTTAGCATTTGGCACTGCGCAAGAGATTGGTGGCAAAGGCGAACCGGTCGAGACATTCGAGCAATGGCTCAAAGTCTTGGGAGCCCAGTTAAAAACTTGGCTGCAAGAACCAAGCCTCACCGAACGGGACCGAGACACTCTCTGGAGGGTCCACGAACGGCTCATGCAATACGAACGTGAGCGCGTCTTCAATCCCTCACGACTACACGTAACCGAGCATATGCTCCTCATGCTTAATGGTGCCGTCGGAGCCAACCATGTCTGAGGAAAAACGCTTTGCTGCACGGGCTAGACTCCACGTCATCGGTGAAAATATCGAGCTTCAGACGACATCCCCCCTCAAACGAAATGATCGAGTCCTTGTCGACACTGAACAGGGACGCCAGTTGGTGACCCTCATCGAAGATGCCCGCACCTCCGAGAAGCCGGATAACGATGCTCCGATGGCGCGTCGACTCACCGAACGAGACCACGAGCAACTTGAACGCATGACCGAGCGTGAGAGCGATGCTTTAAGCTTTGCAAAGTTACGCGCAAATAAACTTAATCTCGATTTGAAATTTGTCTCTGCCAAGCTCGCTCATGATGGGAAATTTGCGACCTTTTATTTTACCGCGCCTGAACGGGTAGACTTTCGTACTTTAGTGAAAGACCTCGCCAAGCGATTCTCGATGCGCGTTGAAATGCGACAAGTTGGGGTTCGGGATGCCGCGCGTCAGGTGGGTGGCATTGGCCTTTGCGGTCGAAAGTTATGCTGCGCAACGCACCTTCCAAGCTTCAAGCCGATCTCCATTCGACTGGCTAAAGACCAAGGGCTTGCCCTCAATCAACAAAAGCTCTCCGGAGCCTGCGGCCGACTGCGCTGCTGCCTTCAATACGAGCATGAAGTCTATAGCAAGGCACTGAAGTCGATGCCGAAGCTGCATAAGAAGGTTAAAACGCCAAAAGGTATTGGCAAAGTTCGAGACCTTAACATCCTCAATGGTAAAGTCAGCGTCGTCTTTGATGATGGCGAACACGCGGTCTATCAAGCTGACGAGGTAGAGCGGTACATTCCACCCAACCAGCCAAAAGGTACAAAACCGAACGAGCCAGGCAGTAAAGCCAAAGCTAAGCGACGACCAGGTTCAAAACCCCCGACACCTAAGAGCGATGATAAAAAGGTCGACAGCGGTGAGTCTGCACCTAAGAAAAAACGAAAGAGAAATCGCAACAAGGCCAAAGGGCAAGAACAGACTTCCCGCGAGCAATCTCAAGACGCGACTGCCTCGGTACCGAAAAGTCAGCAAGCCAGTGGAGGCGAATCGACCGAACCACGGCGAAAGCGACGACCGCGCCGCCGCAAACCGAAGACGAAACAAATCACGACTGACTCTACCAGCAACGAGCCGTCATCGTGAAGCGTGATTGGCATACCATGGATATCGATGAGCTCAGTGCCATCCTTCAAGCGCCTCCAACCCTCGTCGACGCCGAGTTGGCGCTTTGCGAGCTTGGGGACCGAATTCGCCTTCGAGAGGTGACCGAGATCCCCGAGGACATCCATCAATTACTGGTAGAGCATCTCAGTGCACCCGATCCCGTCGTTCAGCTCGAAGCTGCGATTGTTCTCGCCGAGCTCGCGGATACCCGCGCAATCTCTGTACTGGTCTCAGCAACTAAGAAACGTAAACACCGCCTTGAGGCTCTACGAGCGATGGCCAAGATCAAGCACCCCGATATTACGGCTGCGCTCGAATCGTGGCTCGGTCGCTTCTGGGGACACTGGGCCGATAAATTACAAGCAGCCGCTTCACTGGCTAGCCAGGGCAACGAGAGTGCACTTGAGTACCTGCGCGCCCGATGTCTCAGTCGCAAGCCACTTGAGAGGTGTTCAGCCTTAGAGCTTCTAGGCGAGAGTCGACACCCCCAAGCCGTTGAAAGTATTCAAGAATACCTGAGTGACCCAGCACGACCTGAATGGCTCTCTGCGGCGCGTGGACTCGCAATGCACCGATCGCCCGAGGCTAAAATTAGACTCAAGTCTGCCTTGGGATCCGTCGATGCCGAGCTTCGTGGGAGTGTGATGGACTGGCTGAACGAACGACATCTGTCTCTAGAAGTCGAGGCTCAGTCAAAGGAGGTTGGTTGAGATGAAACGACTATTCATGGTCGGTCTTTTGTGCCTGATGCCCCTCAATGTTTGGGCTCAGGAAGAAGAAGAAGAAGAAAAGACGCTCGCTGATCGCCTTATCACCGTCGTCTCTGTCGGTGGAGAGATGCAATTCAAGCCACCACCGTTCGCACAGGTCCGCGCGCTCTCGCTCATGATCATGGGCGGATTGCCACTCGGCGATCAGCTTCGCGCAGGCTTTGGAGCCTCGTTGCAGTCGGATGCTAAGCGCCGAGGTAAGACCGACATCGAACTTCGTTTCGATCTCATGGCGAAGATGAAGGGCTGGCCCTATTATGGTAAGGTTCATCTTACGGTACCGCATTTGCTCAGCGATCGACCTGGCGAGCTTGGAAAGCTGGGCTTCGGTGCCGCCGGTGGTATCGAAATAAAGCTAGGCGAGTCCCCCTTCTTCATGGAAGTTGGGCTTAATCCACGGACGGAGAGAACAGACCTTGGCAAATTTCGACTCTCATGGATTGCAGAGGCGCGCGCAGGCATTGCCATCGGGCCATAGGATGCACTGGAAGCCACTGCAGACGCTTTCTCTCTTGAGCGCTTTTGGGATTGCCCTTCTGACCGTCAGTACGGCTTCAGCCGAGACTCGGCGCGACGAAATCTATTCGAGTATCCTATCGTTCAACGAATCCATGATGCCTCTGCTTGACCACTACCTTTATATCCAAGCAGAGCTCGCCAATGATTCAATTTGGCGCGTTTCGCGTGCGGGGGGTATGATTGCCCTTGAAGCAAAAAATATTGACCCCACTCAGATTAAGAGTGAGCTCGCTCAAATCTTTAAATACTTGCCAAAGCGGCTAAGAGAAACGGGTCGCAAGATCTACAAAGCGAAAGACCTCAAGGAGATGCGAGAACTCTTCGCGCTTCTATCACGTCCATTGGTTATGTGGGCTCAGGAAACCGTCCCCGCCGGAATCTCAATTTACTACGACTCAACCTACAACGCGAGCTGGCTCCAGAAAAACGGGCCTCCGGTCAATCCCTATTGGGGACAATCGATGTTGCGTAATGGGAAACTTGTTGGAAAAGGCGAGAATACGGGTGATGCTTACGAGTCGCCTCTTGAGGCCATCTCTGACGAATAGGTTTAGACCGCTGCCTGAACCGCTGTCTTCTTAGAGACTTTCTTTTTCGACACCTTCTTGGTCGCCTTCTTTGGGGCGGCTTTCTTTGAAGTTGCCTTTTTAGCGGTCACTTTCTTTGGAGAAGCCTTCTTCTCCGTAGCTTTCTTGGTCGTCGACTTCTTCGCGCTACTCTTACGTTTCGCCTTCGCCTGAACCTTCTTTTTGGGTGCAATTGCATTGCTCAAGAAGTCGCGAAAACGAAGATGAAGAAGCTCGGGCTGCTCGATCGGAGCAACATGCGATCCGCCTGGAATCATCAATAGCTCTGAGTTCGGTAAAAGTTCATGCATACGCTCCGAGAGCCAAGCAGGCGTGAACGTATCATGCTGCCCCGCAACGACCAGGGTCGGAACTTTTAAGTCCGGTAGGAACATCTCAACAGAATGAGAACCCAAGCCCGTGACAGCTCCGAGGAAAACCTCAACGTCCATGGCAGAGAGACGGTCGAAATAGGGACCAAACTCTTCCCGGCGTAAAATCTTACCATTGACCTCGGTATTCACTGCGATCTGATACGCGAGCTCGGTTGTGAGAATCCGCGACCACAGCTCTTGGGCAACGCGAGGCGAGAGGCTGACTGCGCGCTTGAGATACGGTAAGACCTTTCCTGCAATATCGGTGTTGTGAAAGGTATCGAGTGGATGTCCATAGCTGCCACACATCGGTACCAGTGCTGTGACACGCTCCGGGTGGTGCACACCGAAATCCAAGATCACCTGCACGCCCATGGAATGCCCCAGCAAGGTGGCTTCAGGCAGGTTGTAGTAATCCATGACGGTTAGAAGATCTGTACGTAGGTCAGAGACCTGCATCGCTGACTTAATCGCGGGTGGTGCACTGAGTCCGTGACCTCGGTACTGAAAGTGAATGATGTAAAAGTCATCGATAAAGGCAGGCAAAAAGTGCTGCCAGATAAAGCCATCACAACCCAGTCCGTCGCAGAGCACCAAGGGTGGTTTCGAGGCATCACCATACGCTTCGGTAAAGAGTTTCGTGCCGTCGTAAGAAGGGATGTACTGTTCGTTTGCCATAAGGGAAACCCTAGCTGAGAGATGTGTCATGAAGCAATGCGTTATGATGTGTCTTTAGCTGTCAGGATCGTCACCTTCAAGTCCCATTGCTTCGGCAAATTCGCGAATTACCGTTCGTCTGATCCCGGTCACCATCATACCAACATCTCTAAAGGTCCTCTCAATACTAACCTTAAAGAGCATCAGGCAGGGCCGTCGTTGAATCACCGGATTCGCGGGGTCCCCGCCAAGGATCATCGCGAGAGCCCGCGGCGATACGCGCGGCCTCAATCGCTCGAGATCGGGAATATTAGGAAGGTCCGACACAACGATCGGATAACGCTGGAGTGCGCGAGCGGATTCCTCGGGCAGACCCGCCACAGCTTGGTGCAAGATCTCGCTGAAGACGCTCTTGGAGTAGTCGACACGCGGCATATATTCATCGGGATTAAGCTGTCGGGCCTGACGAAAGAATGGCTCGGCCAGGTCGTCACGACGAGCAAGTTCATGGATCAGACCAACGATATAATGCGCGTCTGCCTCCTGCGGTGAACGACGCACCACCGATTTCAGCGTCGCGAGCGCTTCCGGGAACTGTACGAGCTCGAAAAGGCAAAGCCCGCGCACCAAGTCGACTTGGACATGATCGGTGTCGAGATCGGAGACTTCAAGGATCTTCTCAAGGGCCTGGGCAGGTCGCGCTGCATCGAGATTCACGCGCGCTGCGACCAGCGAAGCATCAACCTTTGAGACGCGGCCCTCGTTGTGCCATGTCTCGCAAGTCATCAGCGCCTGGGCCAGGCGACCACGGTTAAGCAGTAGCCCGGCCTCGGCCATAAGTTCGGTATACGAATCCCCCATTGGGGATTAGTTTAGCAAAAGCTCCGCGAGCGTCGCTACCCCTACACCGGATCCACCGCGGGTCTTCGACCCAGAATCTGCAGAACCAGATGCTGGTCCAGCGATATCCATGTGCGCCCATGGCGTACCTTGGATGAACTCTTGCAAGAAGAGCGCGGCAGTGATCGAGCCACCAAATCGCTCACCCGTGTTCTTGGTATCTGCGATATCGCTCTTGAGCTGGTCCTTGAGACCTTCGGTCAGAGGCATGCGCCAGAGGTGCTCGCCCGCAAGCTCGGAGCTTGCGAGAAGATCACCAGCAAGACCTTCATCGTTGGCGTAAAGACCAACTGTGTGTGGCCCAAGTGCCACCATGATCGCGCCGGTCAACGTTGCCAAATCGATGATACGCTCCGGCTTCAAGCCACATGCGTAGTTCAGCGCATCGGCGAGAACCAAACGGCCTTCTGCGTCAGTGTTGTTGATCTCAACGGTACGGCCCGACGCGCCCTTGATGACATCGCCAAGCTTGATTGCGTTGCCAGATGGCATGTTCTCGGCGCAAGAGAGGAGGCCATGAACCGGACGATTTGGCTTGAGCTTACCCACGACGTACATCGCGCCGAAGACAGCCGCTGCACCGCCCATATCGATCTTCATGTCGAGCATAGCTGCAGATGGCTTGAGTGAAAGACCACCCGAATCGAAGGTGATGCCCTTACCAACCAAGACGATCGGCTTCTTCTTTTTATCCTTCGCAGCCGCGGGCTCGTAGGTGAAATGAATGAGACGCGGTGGACGAACGCTGCCCTGGCCAACGCCCAAGAGAAGGTTCATTTTCATCTTCTTCAGCTCAGCCTCTTTGAAGACCTTGAGCTTCAAACCAGCTGTTTTAGCCATCTTGGCGGCTTCCTTCGCGAAGGAATCCGGGTAGAGGTCAGCGGGTGGCATGTTTACAAGTGACCGTGCGTGCATGACGCCTTCAGCGATAACGGTGGCACGGGTTGCTGCCTTAGAGAGTCCTGCGCTGCTGACCTTCTCTTCGGACAAGAAAGTCATACGAACTTTCTTTAGGGAGTGGGCAGCGGCCTTTTCGGACTTGTACGGGGTGTATCGGTAAGAACCGAGGTGTGCGCCGCGGACCAAGAGGCTGGCGACTTCGTCCGCACTGCGGCCAAGGTCTCCCAAGAGAATCTCAGCGCTCTTCGCCTTGAGGCGGTTGGCTTCGCGCGCGATATCGCCGCCGAGGTCGAGAAATTTCTGTGTGGTAAGCGAGTCACCGGACCCCATTACGACGACCTCTACTGCGGTCGTACCGAGAGCAGCGGCGGCTGAAAACTTCTGCCCAGCCTTGCCTGCAAACTCGCGACGCTTCGCAACCGCACCAAGAGATTTGATGGTATCCGCGTCAAGACGGTGGGTGAGCGCCTCTTTCCAGTCAGTTGAAGTACCCGAGACAACGACCAAGAGGTCGGTCTTCAGAGCCTTGCTTGCGGCAGTCCCGAAACTAAATTGCATATCCATACTCCTTCAAGTTGGTGCCTGCGCAGCAGGCGTGTTCGCGAGCTATGTGCGCGGGGTGGGCTCAAGCTATGCATCGAGTACGACCCCCGCCAGATCATTGCGGCCTCTCTCTAGCCAAAACGCTGCGAAATTACCACCTCTTACGGGGTTCTAAGCCCGGAAAAGCTTTTCTGAAGCAGATCTCTCAGTTAGTGAGTTGTTATGCAGGTAAGCGAGGATACATTTGAGCTTGGAAAAGCGATCGGCCAGCTACTCCGCGGTGATGCGAGAGGGGCGAAGGCACTGCTTGTGTGGAACCCTGAACAACTTGCACAACGGCTCGAGATTGAGCGACTCGGCGGGCACATTGACCAGCTGCTTCGAAGTGTCGCCGCTGATGCTTACATCGGAAGTGCGCAGGAAGCCGCGCTCGCCCCATTGGTAAGTGCGATGCAATTTGATTGGATTCGACGCGAAGAAGCGTTGTCTCAACTTATCAAAGTCTTCGAAGAAAATGGCATCCGTGCAGCCTTCCTCAAAGGCATTGTGTGGTCTGACATCGTTTATCAACGGCCCTTTGACCGCTCTGCGTCGGATATCGATATTCTTATCTCAGAACGAGACGCCTTGCATTTCCACCAAGTCATGCAGCGCGCAGGCTACCGTTACCGAGACGATAAAAACACATTTGCGTCCAACGAGTTTGCATATCACCCACGAGATGACGCCTATCCATTTGAAATCGATGTGCATTGGTCCTTATGCGACCTCTACGC
>JAYYQC010000109.1:0-6312 GCA_036128675.1 Myxococcota bacterium
GATGGATGCAGCAGGGCTCAAAGCAGCGGTGGCGGGTGTCGGATGCGATAGATTCAAGCAGAAAGACAAGGCGCTCTGTGAGGTGTGGAGTCGAAGACCTCTCCCTGCCTTGGATATTAAACTTGAAATTATCAGTGCTAGCGACGAAGCAAACTTGCTCGCGGTCAACGTCACACCAGCTCATGCCGTAGCTTACCTGCCCTCCCCTCTAAAGCTCGAGTTAGCCAATGGGGACTCCATCGAAGCCTTGCCTAATTCAAAACAGCTGATCCCACATTCATCATTTCCGGTGCGACTCTCCAAAGAAGATGCACTTTTTGAAATCCCTACCCCGGCCCAGCCCTTTCCACATTACAACAACCAAACCGATGCACCATGGCGCTGGATGCTCAACAGCGTCTTTGGCCTGATAGGTGCCGTCGGCGGTAACTTCAGTTTGGCGGCACAATTTGCCGGACGCCCACTCTTCGCCAGTAGTCCGCGTCTTTACCCAAGTATTGTGCTTGGAAATAACTACCTAGGTGGCGGATTGTCATCCTCGTGGAATTTTGGTCGGTATACGCAAGCCTTAAGCCGTTCTCATAACATCGGCACAGGTGTGATCGGTTCATATACCAAAGATGAAAGCGACAACTGGTTACCGGCCGCAAGTGGCTGGGCGGGCTACCGCTGGAGCACCAAAATATCACAATGGGACTTCCTCAGAGGCTATGGATTCTCCAGCAGAGTCAATGCTGGAATATCCAAACGTGATAGCCTCGAACCATTTTTCGGATACAGTGTGGCGGGTCTCTTGGTTGAGCGAGTCCGGCCAAATACCGCCGTCGCGGTTCGAGTGCGATACAATCGTGTAACCGGTCGCGACAAGGAGACACTCGGGTTTCCTCTCGGTAGTCGCGATCGTGGGATCAGAGGTATATCACTTGGGCTATACAAGGTCCCTCGGCGCTGGTTAGGGACCTTTGAGCTACGCAGCGTCCTCGGCAGGGGCTACCATGACCTCTTCGGTCTCTTTAGCCTCAATCAACTCAGAGGAACCCTCTTCACCGATGTAAGTCATATTGTCGAGCGAGGTGCAGCCACGGAGTGCCCCAGTTGGGTGGGTTCTGTAGGCATGGGACTACAATGGCTTGGGGATATGGTGGGCGTCGCGCCCGGAGCTCTGACGCTGGACTTAGGGTTTCCGGTGCGAGGCTGCGATAACACTATCTTTGAGGTTTATCTTGGATTTGTGCCTCCACTGCTCGCATTCTAGAACATATTCCCAATCGTAAATTCGAAGAGCAGGTCATCATCCGTCACCCGTTGCTTGGTAAGCGGAAGCCCCCATTCAAATCGCAGTGGTCCAATTGGGCTGACCCAGCGGAACCCGAAGCCTGCGCTCATATAGAGTCCAAGTGGTAGAGGTTCGAGTTCAGTGCTGCCGAAATTATATCCCTTGGCAACCTGAGATTCTTCGTCACCAATATAGAAGAAGTTCTCGTCATCGTTGTAGGCATTACCGGCGTCGAAAAACACGACTCCCTTGATGCCGGCCTGCGCGAAAAGCGGGACTTCAAGCTCTACATTAAAGATGGCCTGCTTATTTCCACCGATCACGAAGTTGTTGCCAGTTGAAAGAGGGTCTCCCAAAGCAAGCGCATCCGGCTCAAGTCGCGGGCCCAGACTTCTTGGAGCGAATCCGCGAACCGAATAAATACCGCCAGGGAAATAGCGTTCAGAGATGGGTACCCGATTTCCTTCTCGACCGAAGACATAGCCCACGTCCGAGTTCAACTTCAGAACAAACGACAGTGGCAACGGATAGTAATAGCGCCCCGTGAAACCAAACCGAGTAAACTGCAGGTCATCATCTGAACCAAGAACACGGTCACTGATCTCGCTGGAAAGCTGGTAGAAATGCCCGCTGGTCGGGAAGAGACGGTTGTCTCGCGTATCATAGGATACATTGGCGCTGATCGCCGAGTTAATACCATCGGCGCTTAGGATATCGAGTGCTGAACCAGAAGCAACCCCACTGGTCGTCGAGGTAATCTCGAGGTTTTCAATAGTGTAGCCTAATGAGACCCTTAAGTCAGGTGTAAGCGGATAACCTAGACTTGGCGAGATACCGGTCGAATTTCGGATGAAGTCACGGTAATAACGCTGCGTTATAAAACCGTTCATACCGAGAGCCCACATAGAGTCGAGGAAATATGGCTCATAGAACTGCACTGTCGCGAGCTTTCTACCAAAGTCACCAAATGACAGCTGCGCGGATAACGAGAGATTTCGTCCCGTCCCAAGGAAGTTGTTCTGTGAGATTTGAGCGGTAGCGATAAAGCTCTCGATACTCGAAAAGCCCATACCGATCTGAAAAGTACCGGTGGACTTTTCTTTGACCTCAATCGCTACACGGATTTGGTTATCGCTACTGCCCGGCGTTGTCGTGACTTCGACAGTCTCAAAATAACCAAGTTGAAAGATACGCGCTCGAGTCGCTTCTATGCCATATTCGGCATAGAGGTCCCCTTCATAGATCCGCGACTCCCGACGGATAACCTTATCCCGTGTCCTGGTATTTCCTCGGATATCTACCCGTTCGATATAGACCTGTTCCCCCGGCTCAACGACCATCTCGATATCCACCAAGCGGTCCTCTTCGCGCGTGCCCGAATTGGGTATGACATTGGCGTACGCGTAGCCTCGGTTCTTATAAGCATTGGTAATGCGCTGGATATCTTCAAAGAGCTTGGTACGACTGAATACCTCGCCACTCTCTAAGGTGATAAAACGATTGAGTTGTTCTTCGGTAACCTGCTCATCCTCAGGCAACGCCCCGAGGCGATAATCACCCCCAAAAAACACGTCACCCACGGAATACGCGAGTCCCTCAGAGACCGGGATAGTGATGTAGATACTCTTGCGGTCCGCTGCGAGCCGGACAATTGGCTGGTCAACCTTCACCGAGACGAAGCCCTTGTCGTAATAGAGGGCCTGAATTCTCATGAGGTCTGTCTGAAAGAACTCCTCCCGGTAGGTTCCGCCGAGTGCAAGTGTCGAAATGTAGGTCGCTTCTTTGGTTTGAAGAAACGGCTTAATTTCGGAGTCCAGAATTGCTGTATTCCCCACAAGATCCAGACTGCGGACCATAACCTTTTCGTTCTCTGTAATTCGGAAGAGAACCTCGGCGGAAAAGCCGTCGTCGCTGACCTTAATCTCGCTATCGACATCCGCGAGAAAATAGCCCTTTTCCAAATAGACATCGCGGATTTTATTCTCGTTCTCGGTCACCCGAGCCCGGTCGAGCATCATGCCGACCTTAACATCCACAACGTCAGTAACGTCGCTTTTGCTAACGCCATCAATTCCTTCGTAACGGATGCGACGGATGCCTGGCTTTTCCTCGATAACCCAGACAAGGCGTACACCGTCTGGAGTCTCTTCCTGGTAAACTTGAATATCTCGGAAGAAGTTTTTCGCCCAGATGGTCTCAATATCTTTGGTCACTTGCTCGGCGCTTAATTCACCGCCAACCTTCGAGCCAATAATCCCGAGCACGCCTTCTTTATCGATACGCCGAAGGCCTTCGATGGTGATCTCGGAAATCTTTTCGGCGTGGGCCGATGTCCCAATCAAAACCGCGAGGATACCCATGCACCAGCGCAGCATCACCATTCGTTTTATTCGCCCAGCCACAAGCCAGCTCCTAACCTCTATTCACGCTTAAAGCGTGTGGAGTTCTCCGTTTTCGAGACTAAGCTGTCGCCTCATTCGTCTCGCTAGCTCTCGATTATGCGTCACGATTACCTGGGTCAAACCAAGGTCCTCATTGAGTCGCAACAGCAGCTCATGAATCGTCGCACCGGTGGTCTCATCAAGATTACCAGTAACTTCATCTGCCAAGAGCACTTTGGGTCGCATCACCAACGCACGCGCCAATGCGATACGCTGCTGTTCGCCTCCCGAAAGCTCGCCCGGTTTATGCATGATCCGAGCACTCAAGCCAACAGTATCGACCGCTGCTTTCGCCATTTCCGTCGCCTCACGACGCGTAATTCCCTGAATTAGAGCGGGCATCATGACATTTTCGAGAGCATTAAAGTCCGGCAATAAATGATGGAACTGAAAAACAAAACCAATTTGACGGTTTCGGAATTCCGACATCTCATGGTCAGACACCTTCGACATCACACGGCCGTCAAAGACAACATCACCCGAATCTGGCTGGTCGAGGGTTCCCAAGATGTGTAGCAACGTCGATTTACCAGCACCTGACGCACCAATCACGCTGACCATATCCCCACTCTCAAGCTTAAAGTCGACCTCAGATAAAACACGGATCTCACGAGAATCTTTCCGGTATGTCTTTGATACAGCCTTGAGTTCTAGCATCTTAACCTTCCCGTAAGCCTTCAACTGGCAAGAGAGTTGCGGCACGCCTCGCCGGGATCATTGAGAAGTTCCAAAGCACGACGAAGGCCCCCGCAACAATGAGCGCAAAGTCCCCCCAATCGAATGCCACCGGCAACGAGTCGATATAGTAAACATCGTTTGGGATCCACAGACCGATATGCTTCAGCGCATAAATGGTGAGCCCAGCGAAAAATACGCCAAAGCCAACACCTGCGCCCCCCACGATCAAGCCTTGCCAGAGAAAAACTCGGACCACACTTTGCGACGTTGCCCCAACAGTTCGCAGAATTGCAATCTCTGGTGTCTTTTCGATCACCGACATCGCGAGCGTTGTCACCACGGAAAACGAGGCCACCATGATGATGAAGGTTAAGACAATCATCGTGGTAACACGCTCAAGCTGAAGAGCAGCAAAGAGCGTCTGATTCCGTGTTCTCCAATCTAGGAGTCGCCAGGCGTCGGCGTTGACGCGTTCCCGCAGCTCGGTGAGTAGGCTTGGGACCACTTCCAGATCGACTGCGCGGATCTGCACCTTATCAAAACCGCCCGCGTCAACTTCAAAAAAGTTTCTCGCATCCTCAATATCCACAAAGGCAAAGTGAGCATCATACTCATACATCTTACTATGGAAGAGCCCAACGACCTCGAAGCCTTGGCTTTTGGGCGCGCTTCCAACCGGGGTTACTGTCGTGAGGATGGGCGATACAAGCCTCAAAGTCTCACCAACTCTGAGATTAAGGTTCCGTGCCATCTCCACCCCAATGACGATGCCAGGGAGACGTTCAGGCGCAGCGAACGCAAAGGGGTCAACATCTTCTATGAGCTTGGCTTCTCTTGGTTCGGCACCAGACCAATCTACATCCGAGATGATTCGAAAGGTTTCTCGACCATCTTTCCAATCAATGCCCTGAATCCGCGCGCGTGCGTAATTGCTCTGACTTGCAACTGCGACTTCACGCTCCACAGTATGGCTCCAAGCGACGATCTCTTCGTTGGCATTCAGCCATGCCTCGGTCTCAGACCCCAACGAGGGCTCCTCGCCGCCATCAGCAAGAACCTCAATGTGGGCATGCGCACCGATAATCTTTTGCGTAAGGTCCTCTTCAAATCCCGACAAAATGGCAAGCGCGACGATAACAAGCCATGTTCCCAACGAAACACCGGCGACGGAAATTGCGGTCACAACGGAGAGGGTTGTTCCACGGCGCGCCATCAACCAGCGACGCGCAAGCCATGATTCAATGGCAGAACCTGATGAGACACCAAAAAGCTCCCCCATTGAATAGGCGAGATAGCCGAGTCCCCAAGCCAGCGCCGGTAATATCAGGACCGCCTGAAACCAGGACGAAGCGATGTCCACATTTGCTCGAGTCGCAAAGAATGCGACTAAGATGACGCCATAGAGCCCACCTAAGATGGATCCATAGACGTCGCCACGACGCCTTTGCCACCCCAACAAGCAGGCACCTACAAGAATTCCGATGGAAGCTGCAGCAAGAGACCATTTCGGCGAATTCGCACCAGAGTCCAACCATAGGCCAACTGCTCCAGCCAACAACGCACCAGTGGCCGCATACAGCTCGGGAAGCAACGACCGAGGGTCGGCACCGTCATCACGAATGAATCGGTTCCAGCCCCTCACAACAAACAACGCGAGAAGCACCAAAGTAGCCGCCGCGTAGATGAACACCTAAGCTTCTTTCCCTCGACGCATCTGCGGAAACAGAATCACGTCCCGAATTGACACAGCACCAGTCAGCAACATTACGAGACGATCGATCCCCAGACCGAATCCGCCGGTTGGTGGCATACCGTGTTCCAATGCGCGAACGTAATCCTCGTCCATGCCGTGTGCTTCTTCATCACCTGCTTCTTTTGCTTTGAGTTGGTCCTCGAAGCGTTGCTTCTGATCGAGCG
>JAYYQC010000110.1:0-3099 GCA_036128675.1 Myxococcota bacterium
CGGAAACTCAACTCATCTTCCATACCCAAGTGGCTTGGAAGTGGGAGCTTCGTTTTATACCAACAAGAATAGCCGAGTTCCATTTACACTCTTGGTGCTGATTGCCGCTTTCTTCATTATTGCTCCCCTATCGATCAGTACCGTTCCCTTCGTGTTCGCCATGAAGTATGCCAGATATGGTATCTTAGCGCTTGTCGGGTTGGTTACGATTCAGTCTTTTCCACGATTAGGTAAACTCAGCAAATCTTGGGTGCTACTGGGGGCTGTGTACGCGTTATCGTCGTTGTGGAGCCAATCGACAGTGAACGCAATAGGTTACAAATCGATGTTTGTATCGATGATTTTGGGAGGTATTTGTGTAGGGAATACAGCTACTAATCTTTCCGGCGTGATGGCTCTTGCAAAGTCGGTAACTTCCGCGGGGCTAATTCTCTATGTATCGACTGCTTTGGCAATTCAAGAGGGCATAGCCGAGCCCATTCTTTGGTTTAATGATCGCATGTCGGTGCTAGGTTTGAACTCAAATTTCGTGGGAATATTCTCATCGTCTTACTTCGTATCTGCTGTCGCACTTTCTTTCTTCAGCCAAGAAAGAAAATGGAAGTTGATTGGCTTCACTACCTCCATCTTGTTCTCGACCGGGGTAATCTACAGTGGGAGTCGACTCGCTCTACTTATGGCGTGTACCGCGACGTTCGTATTCTTTCTTACGAAGCACGAAAGGTATAGAAAAGCGCTACTTTACGTTTCGGCACTTCTGATTCTTGTCGTTAGCGTAGCTCTTCTGTTGTCGCCGCAAGCAGGTGCGAGTCCCAGTGGTGTTGTCTATGAGGCAAGTTCTGAGGGCGGGTCTGGCTTTCGCGCCCTTGATGAATTGACGAGGGATACTCGTTCGAGTCACTGGAAAAGAGCAATCAGTCTTTGGATGGAAAACCCTATATTCGGAGTAGGGTGGAGTGAATATCGCGGTCGCTGGACGCTACACCACTCCGCCTACCTACAGGTTTTAGTTGAGTCCGGCGTCCTCGGGGCAGTTGTGTGGGCGTGGGTGTTGTGGTGCTGTTTCACTCAATGTAGATACGTTTATCTTAATCGCCGGCTTTTGGATGACTGGGAGATCACAACTGCGGAACTCGGAATGGCAGTCATTGGCGTTTGTCTCATCCACGCTTTCGGCGAATCCGCACTACTTGCCGCAACCATGCCACTCGCGGTGGCGTTGGGTGTCGCAACACAGCTTCTTGATGAGTCGGCAAGTAACATCGCCCAAATACGGTCAGCCTACCATGGACTTGAGCATGAGGCTTCCGATGAACCTCGTTGGGACGATACCGTGGCAGATCAGGTTGACTAGGGGAAATGGAAATCCCAACGCCATGTTCACTTACTTCATAAAACAGGCGTAAAAGTGACCATTGCATCACTTGAAGACACGTTTTATATGAATTCGAAGTGTCTAACGACTCAAGCCATCAGTCAATTTAAGATTTTCACCTACAAGATAATTGCGTGATACACAACCAGGAACAAATTCAGCAAGAAGGTGGTAACCATGACCACTCGCAATCGCTCAATATTGCACAAGTTGTCCCGCGTATTGACTCTCCCTCCAGCGGCCTCGCTGAGGCAGTGATTCGACTCAGCCAAGTAATAGAGGGACGGGGGCAGGACGTTTCAATCATGACTTTCCGGCCTAAACCAAGGAGATTGCCGTCGACGGCAACTCGCTTTTTTGAGTCTTCTTCGTTTCCTTTGGCCTCCAGACTTGGTGTGTCCAGCGACTTCAAAGATGCACTCCATCAGTTTGCCCGACATGGTGACATCATACATACCAACAGCCTTTGGGTCATGCCCTGTATCTACCCCGAGAAAGCAGTTCGAGACACAGATTGTGCTACGATCATCTCTCCTCACGGTACGCTTTCAAAATGGTCTCTTGGCTGGAGGAAATCACGAAAATCAATCATTTGGAGGGCCCGACAGAGGGTAGTTTTGGAAAGTGCAGATTGCCTGCATGCGACCTCGGAGGCTGAGCTTAAAGATATTAGGTCGCTTGGTTTTACCAACCCCGTGGCAGTAATTCCCAACGGTATCGATATTCCGACGGTAGATCCTGCGCAGAGGACAACAGATACACGGACATTAGTCTTCCTTTCCCGTCTTCACCCGGTGAAAGGCTTAGAAAATCTTTTGCAAGCATGGGTCAAACTTGAGGGAAAGCATCTGGACTGGAGGCTTCGTATTGTAGGCCCGACCATGGGTAACCCTTATGCCCGGAGAGTTCAACGGAAAGCGATTGATTTGGGGCTTAAGAGGGTGGAATTCACGGGAGAATTGGTTGGTGAAGCCAAGACGCGGGTCCTGAGAAATGCTGAGATTTTTGTTCTGCCAACGCATTCCGAAAACTTTGGTATCAGCGTTGCAGAGGCTCTTGCGCATGGCATCCCGGCCGTTGTGACGAAAGGAGCGCCTTGGGAGGTACTTAATACCACAAACTCTGGCTGGTGGATTGACCATGGAATTGACCCGCTCGTGGATGCCTTGTCTAAAGCGATGTCTCAACCGCGAGAGCAACTGATGGAGATGGGGGAGGCTGGACGGGGCTGGGTTGAAGAGCATCTCGACTGGGCGACCATTGGTGAACGAATGCTGATGGTTTATCGTTGGCTACGCCACGGCGGCGACCGCCCCTTGGATGTCGTTCTTGACTAATACTCCTACCGCGACTTTTTGTGGGTGGGACCATCAAGTCAGATTAAACCAAAGCATATGAGCATCACTGTTATCATCGGTACTTTGAACGAGGAGAAGAACCTTGAGGCCTGCCTCCGGTCATGTATCTCCTTCGATCAAATATATGTCGTCGACTCCCATAGCACGGATCAAACTTGTCAGATTGCAGAGTCCATGGGAGCGACGGTCGTGCAGTATGACTACGACGGTGGTTGGCCAAAGAAGAGGAACTGGGCTCTTCGAAACCTACCAATCCGAAACAAGTGGGTGCTCATTCTTGATGCTGACGAGCGTGTGGGACCAGAGCTTCAAGAGGAAATTCACCGCGCTATCGCGTCAGCTAATGCAGCTACTGTTGGCTTCTAC
>JAYYQC010000111.1:0-10000 GCA_036128675.1 Myxococcota bacterium
TGGAGCTTAGATTTCGAAATGCGGCTAGGCGTGGAAAGTCAATGAAGGGTAGTCCTTTCGGGGAAACCCAATACTCAATGTGATACTGTCCATCCAGCTTTGGACGGTAATCAAATTGCGGTTGAGCTGAGGTCGCAATCAGTGCGCCGTCTCTATAAAGCCTGAAGCTTCCCGGGTAAGCCAGCTTCCTCGTGATTTGGAAGCGCCACGCACCAGATTCATCTTCGGTGACCTCAATCGGTTGGTTATCTGAGAGGAGCATTGAGTAGCATCCTGTTGGTCCATTCTTAAGCGCATTGAGGAGAGACTCTTCGTTAAGTTCACTCCTTTTTAAGCCAAGCGACGTGATCCACACCGCTAAGTTTTGGCGCGCAGGAATCCAGCCGTGTGCATCTACACCGCACCAGAGAGAGCGCGGACCATTCAAGCCGAGGAGCTCAAGAGCGCGCTGGTCGTGATTGAGAAGGGCGAGAAGTCCAGTGTGGGGCTCGGCAACATATGCAATCAATGCTCCCAATAAAGTAAGGGGACGTTGAGAAGCTAATTCTTCAAGTGCGACAGTTGGGTTAGTCAACTCAAGGCCGACTTCAGTTGTCAGTGCCTCGCGTCTTTGGCGCCTTGGACGGCCGGGGTGCGCTAGGATATCGAAGAAGTTGTCGCCGGCCTTAAGCCGGACGGTATGGCCATCGTCGGTCGACATCTCTGGCCCTTGCACAACCCATAGTGAGTCTTCTTGTTTGGTTTCCCATTTTTCGAGGTTGTGGTCGGTTACGACGATGAAGTCGAGGCTGAGCTCTTGTGCTGCTTCAATCACCTGCGCGCGTGTTTGCTTACCATCGTGACTCGCATCGGTGTGGATATGGTACGCGCCCCGCACTAGATCACTCTGAATTTTGACTTGCTTTAATGCATTTTGGGCTAGCTCAAAGCGAAAGCCGAAAGCTCCGGCTACCATTGCAAGTGCGCATAGTCCGACGATAGTGCCTTTCATTGTCTAAGCCTATCTTCACGTTGATTGAGATTCCACCAGCGCGCATATTCTCCGTCCGATGCTATGAGTTCAGTATGCGTTCCGGATTCAACGATGCGACCGTTGTTTAAGAAGACGATGAGGTCTGCGCGCATAATTGTTGTTAGTCGATGGGCGATGACCAAGGACGTGCGGTTGTAGGTGAGTCTCTCCAAAGCTGACTGAATATCCGCTTCACTTTCAACATCGAGGGCGCTGGTCGCTTCGTCGAGGATCAGAAGAGGCGTGTCGCGAAGAAGAGCCCGAGCAATTGCGATGCGTTGACGTTGACCGCCAGAAAGATTGATCCCTCGCTCACCGAGAAACGTGTCATAGCCTCCGGGAAGCTCCTTAATAAAAGTATGGGCAGCCGCCGCCGTCGCTGCATCTTCGATAGCCTGCCGTGTCGCGTTTTCAGAACCATACGCGATGTTGTTCGCGACCGTGTCATGGAAGAGGAACGTATCTTGTCCAACTATACTTAGGTTTGAACGAAGTTCAGATAGGTCGAAGGATGTTAGATTATGTCCGTCCACACTTATGGAACCTTTGCTGGGATCCATGAATCGACACAGAAGGTGGGCCGCCGTTGTTTTACCCGATCCACTTGGTCCTACAAGTGCGACGACTTTACCAGGCTGGAGTCGTAAATTGAACTCTTTGAGAACGATATTATCCTGATAGGCGAAATCGACGTCCTTGAATTCGACCCCATGTTTCACTGGCTTTGGAAATGGAACCGGGTCAGATGGATCTTTAACGGAGAGGGGTGCATCAATAAGTTCGTAAATTCGCTGAGCCGCGGCATCTCCAGTGGCTAGATAATCGCCCACCTTTCCTAGTTTTTTCAGTGGGTCGTACATAAACAAAAAGGCGGCAAAAAAGCTCAGGTAGTGTGCTGCATCAACGTCGCCAGCACTTACGCGTTGAAGTAAGATCACGATGAGGAATGCGAGAGCGAGTGCCCCTAAAATTTCCATCACTGGTGTGCGAATTGCGCGGATAAAATAGCTCACTTTCATCTCGCGGAAATAAGCGTCGGCTGACTCTCTAAACGCGCTGAGTTCTCGACTTTCGCCACCATAAGCTTTTACGACAGAGATACCTGAAATGGATTCGTGAGCGGAGGCTTGGAGCTCGCTTAGGGCTTCTTGTCCTCGGGTGGATACGCCTTTGAGCCAGCGGGTAAATCGAATAAGCGGGAAGGCAGCAAGAGGCCCGGTGATGAATACAATTGCGGCAAGCTTGGGGTCGGATGCAAAGATATAACCGAGCAGAGCTAAGAGAGTCAGAGGCTCGCGCACAAGTGGTGCGAGTCCGTAAAAGACCATTTGTTCGATGAGCGGTGTGTCAGTCTGCAATCGACTCAATAGGTCGCCAAGCCTTCGCTGGTGAAAAAATCCGGGACTGTGCTTTAGGAGTCTCTCAAATAGCTTTTCTCGCAGTCGCAACTGAATCGATTGAGCCACTTTTCCCATGAGGTAGAATTGGCCCGCTTGACCAAGGCCTTTAATGATGGCGACGCCGATAAGCAGTAAAGGAAGCGTCCAATGAGGGTTGGCTTCGAGAAAGGAGACCCACTCAGAGGTCGAGTTGTTGAAGTTAGGTGATTTGAGTCCCGAAGGTAATTCCAGCGATTCTCCGGTAAAGATAAGCTTCAGTGCAGGACCTGATAAATATGCATAGAGGGCTGTCGCAATCGCATAGAGGGCCATCGCAATGCCTGCGAGAATGAGGGCCGTCTTTTCTTTCTTCAGAAAAGGAAGAATACGGCGGAGGGCGGTCATGATGTGGCATCCTGCGGCAAAGCCTTGAGTTTGGTAGCTGCCGGTAGTCGCGTGCACTCTTGAAAAAGGATATCGGTCACTCGCTCGGAAACACCCGGTTCGCCAAGTGTTTGTTTTAGCTCTTTGAACCCTTGAAGCATCGCGTCGCGTTCTGGGGACTTGTCAAGCAGCGGGGACACCGCTTCGACGATCTTTTCGGGAGAACATTCGTCTTGGATAAATTCGGGAACCAGCCGTCGCTCAGCGATAAGGTTCACGAGGCCGATATGTGCAACCTTCACAAGGCGTCTCAAAATAGCAAAGGTCAACCATGAAACGCGGTAGACGATGACCATGGGTGTCGCCAAGAGAGCGGTCTGAAGAGTCGAGGTCCCAGAGCAGACAATCGCTGCATCTGCGGCCCGCACGACTTCTGGTGCTTGTTCTTGAATAAACTCCACCCCCTTAAGGAGTTCGGGTGGTGCCTGGTCTCGTAGCCAAGCCTCCTCCAGCGTGGAAGCGATTGGAATCAAACCGATAAGGTGGTGATGCGTAGCGCGCAGCTGTTGAAAGGTCTCAAGCATTGTTGGAAGGAGTCGTTCAACTTCCTTTCGCCGACTTCCTGGGAGTAGGGCGAGGACCTTAGCATCGGGTTGAAGTTCGAAATGATTCCGTGCTTCTGAAGGACTCATGACGTCTTGCACTTCTTCGACGAGAGGGTGCCCAACAAAGTCAACGCTCACCTTATGCTCTCTATAAAAAGCTTCTTCAAAGGGGAGTATAACCAACATTCGGTCCACGTAGCGGCGAATGAGCTCGACCCGTTTTTTACGCCACGCCCAGAGCTGGGGAGAGATATAATAGATGACCTTGAAGCCCCGACGTTTGAGTCGCTTCGCAAGTCGGAGATTGAAGTCTGGAAGGTCGATGAGGACGACGAGGTCCGGCTGGCGCTCGGTCGCTAGATCTACCAAGCCTCTGAGCATTCGAATGAGTCTCGGCAGTGCAAAGACAACTTCAGTGAGCCCTGCTACCGAGATGGCTTCGGCCGGGTAGTGGGCCTGAAAGCCGAGCGCCCGCATTGCAGAGCCTCCTACGCCATAGGTTTCATGACACCCTCTTTTATTGAGTTCTTTTACCAACTCAGAGCCGTGGAGGTCAGCCGAAGCTTCGCCTGCAACCATCATAACGCTGAGAGGACTCTCCTCTTTGCTCATAACTTCCGGCCTATCACATCCACGAAGCCCGCGTCACCTATCGCGATGGCAGGTGTTGGTTGACACCTAGCATCGCTCACGGCTATCTGCCCGCGCATGGACTCACAACACATTGTTCTCATCGGCTTAGGCGTCGCGGCACTCCTCTTTATCTTGCTCGCTTATAAAGCCCTCACACGTTCTCGAGGGAAATTCAAAGAGTCGTCGTCCGATACGACATCTGGACCATCTTTGGATTCCGCCGATGAAGCGCGAGCGAGGGAACAGGAAGCTGCGGATCGTTCGGCAATGGAAGCGGCCGAAGCTGCGCGCGAAGCACAGGAAGCTTATGAGGACGAAGCCGCAGCGAAGGCCGCTGCTGAGGCCGCCGCTGAACAAGAAGCCATCGCCATCGCCGCTGCCGAGGATGCTGCAAGATTGGCGGCAGAAAAGTCGACCGCTGAGGCCGCTGCCGCTGAGGCTGCCGCCAAAGAGGCCGCTGAGCGTGCAGCAGCTGAGAAAGCTGCCGCTGAGGCTGCCGCGGCTGAAGCCACCCGCGCCGCCGATGAAAAAGCGATGCGTGCCGATGAGGCTCAACGCAAGTCCGAAGAAAATGCCGCCGCCTTCAAGCAGGGACTTGAGCGTACGCGGTCATCGCTTTTAGGAAAGCTCTCAGACCTCTTTGGGCGTACTACGAAGATCGACGATGAGGTACTTGATGAGCTCGAGGAAGTCCTCATCAGTGCCGATGTTGGCGTTAAGCTGACCATGGGCCTTGTTGATGAACTCCGAGCCAAGGCTGCGGAGCGCGCCATCGAGACCGCCGCTGATGTTCAGAATGCATTGAAAGAGCTTCTGTTGAAGGCAGTAGGAACCCAGGTCGAAGATGAGGGCATTCTTGTAAAAGAGACCGCGGGGCCAAAGATTCTTCTCTTTGTTGGAGTGAACGGCGTCGGCAAAACTACCAGCATCGGGAAGATCGGCTCCCTCCTGGTAAACGAAGGGCATCAGGTTGTGATGACGGCAGGCGATACGTTTCGAGCCGCTGCGGTTGAGCAATTAAAGGTCTGGGGCGAGCGAACCGACTCGAAGGTCATCGCCGGAGAAGAGGGTACCGACCCTGCATCGGTCATTTTCAATGGTGTACAACATGGTGTGCAGGCAGGGGCTGATTTCGTACTTTGCGACACAGCTGGGCGGCTTCATACCAAATCTGAGCTCATGGACGAGATCAAAAAAGTACGTCGAGCGGCTGGAAAAGCCTTCGAGGGGGCACCGCACGAAGTCATTTTAGTCGTTGATGGTACGTCGGGACAGAATGCTCTGATTCAGGCGCGCGAGTTCAACGATGCTGTTGGTTTAACAGGCGTAATCCTAACAAAATTAGATGGAACGGCGAAAGGTGGCGTGGTTGTCGCGATCGCCCATGAACTAAAAGTACCGATTCGTTTTGTGGGCGTGGGTGAAAAGGCGGAAGATTTACGTCCGTTCGATGCCCGCGCGTTCGTTGAGGGTCTCTTTGAGTCATGACGCACTTGACCCTAGACCCCATAGATCGATAATTCCCTCATGACGCGCACGAGGACCGAAGAAGTGACACGAGAAACAGTGATAACACGCTCAACTGAGCTGACCGTGATGGGGCAGCGCCTAAACTTTAAGGCTGACCAAGACCTAGGTCATATCGAACGCGTAGCGAAGTTCGTAAATCGCAGAAGTGACGATATCTCTGCGGGTGCTGCGGTGGCGACGACCAAGCTTTCAGTTTTGGTCGCAATGAATATCGCAGACGATTATTTCAACGCGCTCGACGAAGTTCGGCAACTTAAAGCTGCGCTTGAAGAGCACTCCAAGCGGACACTTGGTGCGCTGGACGAGGTCGCGGCCGAGCTCTCCGCCATAAAGTCTGAGGCCGGTCTGGAATGACCCGGTCCCTACGCGAGGGTATAGAAGCGCTTCGCGGCCGTCATATCGCCTTAGTTGGTGACTTCATCCTAGATGAGTATATCTATGGAGACACGGTCAGGGTGTCGCGTGAGGCCCCAGTGCCGGTTGTTCTTCGAAAGTCTACCGAGCACCGTCTTGGTGGTGCGGCCAACACAGTCCGAAGCCTCGTCGCGCTCGGCGCACGAGTTACAATCTGTGGCACGTTGGGTCGGGATGACGCGGGCGACCACGTGCGTTCTCTGCTTGAAGGTCTACCCGGGGTTGAGGCACGTTTTGTTGAAC
Organism: Myxococcota bacterium; assembly: GCA_036128675.1. Lineage (GTDB taxonomy): Bacteria > Myxococcota > XYA12-FULL-58-9 > XYA12-FULL-58-9 > JABJBS01 > JAYYQC01. Next base: position 6,201 of record JAYYQC010000111.1, read on the forward strand.
GAGATGGTGCTACCACGGTAAAGACCAGGGTCCTCGCAGGCGCATTCGGTACTGCAAAGCAGCAAATCTTACGACTTGATGCTGAACCCAACGGCTCGCTGTGCGACTCGGTAGAGGCCGCGCTCTGCGCTGAAGTGGCGAAAGTTGTAGATGGTGCCGATGGACTGATTATCAGTGATTATGGACTCGGTGATATTGGTCCGAAAGTACGCGCATCACTTACGGAGCTCTTTGCCGCCAACCCGACCTTCGTAGACTCTCGTTTTGCATTGGATGGCTTTCAAGGAGCCCGAGCTGTCACACCCAATATTCCCGAGGCTGAAGCTTTGGTGGGGTTTTCTATACAAACGACCTCCGATGTCGATCGCGCGGGTCTAAAGCTGATCGAAATTCTTGGGGTCGATGAGGTACTCTTGACCCAAGGTCGAGGGGGGATGTCACTCTATCGGCAAGAGGGATTGGCCGGCCATGTCGATATCACCGGTGATGAAGAGGTAACCGACGTAACGGGTGCCGGCGATACCGTGATGGCAACTTTTGCGCTTGGGTCGGTCTCTGGAATTGGGTCATTGAATGCGATGCGTTTGAGTAATGTGGCCGCTGGCGTCGTGGTCAATAAGCTTGGTGCTTCCACGTGTTCTCATGAAGAGCTCCTACAAGCGGGTGAGACTGCGGGGGTGGAGCTTGAGCCGTGGTGAAAAGATTAGAGCTCGGCGAATTAGAAAGTTGGGCTAATGCGCAACGTGAGGCTGGTGCACGCATTGTTTTAGCCAATGGAGCCTTCGATATGCTGCACGTTGGGCACCTTCGCTACCTTCGCGCGGCCCGCAGCGAAGGCGATATCATGTTGGTGGCAATCAATTCTGACAGCTCCGTAAAGACTGCCAAAGGACCCGCACGTCCAATTGTACCAGAAGATGAAAGACAAGAATTGGTTGAGGGCTTAGCATGCGTCGACTTCACTGTGCTCTTTGCCGATTCAACAGTCGAGGGCATCATTCGTGCCATTAAGCCCAACATTCACGCCAAGGGAACCGATTATACCGAGGAAAGTGTACCCGAAGGGCAGCTTGTCCGAGCTCTTGGTGGCAGAGTAGCGATTGTGGGTGACCCGAAAGACCATTCGACGACTGGGCTTGTTGCCAAACTAAAGATCTCTGAGGAAGAAGGTTAATCCATGATGCAGGTTGGTCGTGGCGTCCCGGTCGTGGTGTCAGCGCCGAGTGGGGCAGGTAAGACTACGCTCTGTCGTAAGGTGATGGCTGAGCTTGGTAAAATTCAATTCTCAGTTTCATACACAACACGTTCTCCGCGTGGTCATGAGGTCGATGGTCAAGACTATCACTTTGTGACACGTGAATCGTTTGATGACAAAATCGAAAAGGGCGATTTTTTGGAGTGGGCCGACGTTCACGGAAAACGATACGGTACCGGGCGCTCCGCAACCGAAGCTTGGCTCACGCAGGGCTATGATGTCTTCTTCGATATTGATTACCAGGGCGGCTTTCAGATTCGCGAGGCGATGGACGACGCGATTCTCATTTTTATTGTCCCACCAGATTTAGCCGTACTCGAATCTCGGTTGAGAGGGCGCCAGACCGATTCCGAGGAGCAAATCCTCAAGCGTCTGGCCAAAGCCCGGGAAGAGGTCGCAGAGGCTAAGTCTTACGACTATTGGATCTGTAATGATAATCTTGAGCGAGCATCGGATCTACTCAAATCTATTCTCGTCGCAGAGAGGAATCGTCGCCTATCGAAGACGGAACTCGTTGATGGTTGGCTTGGTACCTCTAAATAAGAGTATCGAACAACTTAGAGCGACGTTCTCGGGCTTCTCTCACGGCTTCTCGATAATCAGGGGAATTGAGTAGAGTGCTTCGAAAGTCTTCTTCGGGTGGAACGAGCCAGTTACCTCCAACCATCATGGCTTGAATGGCGGGTGCTGCGTCGCAATATGCAAGTGCCCTCAGTGGATCGACCGAAGGCCAAATTGCGGGGTGGTCGGGGTCGAGAACTAAGAGAGAGGCACGATTTCCAACCTGAATTTCACCGACGGCAGTCTCGGGGTGAAGGCTACCAGGTACTGAGGTGATAGCGCGGAGTAATGTTTCGGGGTCGCGATATGCCTCGAAGTCGTTGTAGACGCGTCCGCGTTTCTCGAGGACGCATCGCGCGGTCTCCAGGCTGTTTGAACTTCTGAATACCTCGTGTTCGGTGGACCAGGTCGTGGAGAGCGAGCCTAGCCCTGCGACCAATCGGAGCTCTTGCTGCACATTCATCGTATCGTTTGAGACACCGCAATCGGTTGCAACGACCCAAGGTAAGCCTGCGTCGCTCCATGATTTGAAATGCCCGGGAAACGCGAATTGAACCTGTGAACCAGGACAAAATCCCAATGTATGCCGCTCAGGTGAGAGAAGCTTCAGGTCATCGGTTGAGAGGAAGAGTCCATGCACGCCTAAGAATGGTTGCTCGAGCACACCTAAAGAATGGAGGCGCTCGACGGTGGACTGACGATGTTGGGTTTGGTTTCGCTCATACTCTTCCCAAGATTGGGCCAGGTGAAAGTGCAATGGAAGTCCTGTGGATTGAGCCAAGCTAACAATATCGCGCCAGAGCGTATCACTGACCGAGTCGGTTGCATGCGGTCCAATCGCCGTAAAGATTCCCTTGGATGCGTAACTCGCGGAGTGAAGAGCCTCGGTTGCTTTCAGTTGGGCTTGTAAAATTGTGGTTCCTGGACCGTGTACATCCTGAAGGGTGGGTGCCACCACGCCTTCGAGACCGGTGTCATGGATCCCATCCGCAAGTGCGGTCCCTCCATAATAATGCTCCCAGACGAATCCTACACCTTGAAGCAGTGATTCGTAGGCACCAAGCCGAGTGAATGCTCGGATATCTTCATCAGAGAGACGTGACTCAAGTTGAAAATAGACATCTTCGACGACATTGCCCTCTTGTTGAACAACCGAAGAGAGACCGCGAAAGGCCGACATTGGCAGGTGGGTATGTGCATTGACGAACGCGGGAATGATGATCTGATCGTCAAATCGGGTCGCTTCACTGTCGATATGTTGAGGCTCAACTTCGACTTGCACAATTTGCGACCCATGCACTTCAATGAGCGCAGGTCGGAAGGCATAGCGCCCCTTATCTGTGACCAACACCCGATTTGCGTAAAGTTTTGTCATGTGCACGTTGCCTTTGTCCGGTTAAACGGGGACGGCACCTTACGTGTTTGAGTCGCATTCAGCAATCACCAAAGTCGTCCTGCTTGAGTTTACGTGGGTTTCGGCGTTCAGTACATCTCTCGCGTCTAAGGAGTGCTCAGATGAAGGTTGAAGTCTTACGGGGGGATATCACCAAGCTTGGGGTCGATGCCTTGGTTAATGCGGCCAATGCAGAGCTTCGTGGTGGGGGTGGCGTTGATGGGGCCATTCACCGTGCGGCGGGGCCAGAATTACTTGAGGCCTGTCGGCGGTTGGGCGGCTGCCCTACCGGAAGCGCTCGTCTCACGCCGGGTTACGGGCTTGCGGCACGATTTGTCATTCATGCCGTGGGGCCAGTGTATAAGGATGGTCGATGTGGCGAGGCGGAAGCTTTGCGTGATGCTTATCGCTCTGCCTCATCACTGATCAAAGAACATCGCCTCAAGTCCGTTGCATTCGCGGCGCTCTCAACCGGAGTGTATGGGTACCCAATCGAAGAGGCCTGCACTATCGCGGTGCGAAGCGTCTGCGAGGCCCTCCGCGACGCGCCAGTTCGGGTGATATTCTCTGCGTTTGGTGATGAGGTAGAGG
>JAYYQC010000112.1:0-10095 GCA_036128675.1 Myxococcota bacterium
TGGGGTTGAGAAAAGCTCTAGAGCGATATGAAAGAGCGCGAGGACCGACGAGAGACCCGTCGGTCACCTAGCGCGGGTTACCAAGTTGGACTTGGTACTGGTTCTTTCAGGTTTTCTTTGCAGACGTAGCTTGCATCAAATGTTTCCTGTTCGAAGTCAGGGTTCAGCGTTGGGTCTTCGATGTTCACAGGGACACTGAATACCTTTCCATCGATGCTGATCTCACCTTCAATCGAGTTGTGATTGAGGGTTTCGCCATCATGGTACGTGCCGTTGAACGCGGTGAGCTTGGCGCGGTCGATGGTGATCTTGAACTGCTTTTGTCCAACCATCAGCGTCGCTTCGGTGTTTCCGAGAGTGACATCGCGAAACTTTGACACTGGGGTCTTGATGAAGAAGCGACCTGGTGAATCGGCAGCTTCGCCTGTGACTGGGTGTGAGTAACCCGTGAGTGTTCCCTCATGGAGAATGAGATGAGGCTTCGCTTCCGAAGAGCCTTCTTCGTATTCGAGTGCAGCGTAGTCTTCTACATCAATACGTGTGAAGCGGAACATCGCGCCGTTGCGGTCCAAAGGCTGAATCGGTGGGCTTGCGAGAGCAATTGCTCCGGTCACGGTCTTTTCACCGGTAACGGTTGCGTATCCTGCAATCGTTGTTCGGGTTCCGAGGCAGTCGGTAGCAACATCGACATTGCCGATGGTACACTCTTCGATGCTGAAATTCGCGGTGACGACGTCGAATGGATTCCCGCCGAGTCCCGAAGGAATCATATTCAGAGTTCGCGCGAAGCCACACTCTTCATCATCATCGATGCGCTTGGTGATGACACCCCAGTTCTTCGCAACCAGGCGCGCGGTTGCTTCCGCGATTTTTGTCTCAAACGTACAGTCGCCTTCAGCTGGTTCGATGTACTCAGGCACACAATCATACGTCATTGCGAAAAGTGCCTCGTGGTAATCAGGGTCAAGCGCGGTGCTGGTCTCGTCGAGTGGGAGGTCATAGCTCTCGCCATCGAGCTGGATTTCTCCGTCCATGAAGTTTTCGGTCTCGCCGACAATTCCGCTCACTGCTTGAACGATACTTCGTTCGATGTAGCCATCGATTTGGTTCCCTGAAGAGAAAAGTGAAACTTGAGCGTCACTTAGAACAACGTCTTCGTATTCCGCGTTGGGTGTGCTTGCGGAACATGCGCCAGTCTCAGTATCGAGAAACATGCGCGGCTTAAGGCTGCCAGAGAGTCGACCTGACTTTACAGCCAAATGACGGTCGCTGTTGCTGTAGCTCAATTCGAAGTTCTCGAGATCGGCGTTCAGACTGATAATCGCCGGCATGTTGCTGGTGGGAACCGCTGGGGCCTCTGGGTCACCCGTCGGAATACCAAAGATCTGCTTGGTTCCTCGAAGGGTGACTTTGCCACTGGCGATCGTCTGGTCGCCATTACAGTCTTCGGCAATCACGGTTGGTTCAGGGAACTCAAGAATGCAGTCGCTCTCGATGGGGATAATGACGTCGCCTCCGCGGTAACCAATGGCACCATGGACTTTTACGTTTGAGAGAGCGATTGGGCTCTCAAAGCCGCAGCTCTCTTCGGCGTTTGCGTACTTCACGAGGTTTGCAAACATCTTCACAGAGAGTCGTCCTGAAGCTTCGGCAACGCGGGGCGCGAGCTCACAGCTATGGCTGATTGGTGTCGCCAGGTCTTCGGTGCAGCTATACTTCTCAACGAAGGTGGCGCGGTTGTACTCAGGATCAAGCCCGTCTTCTTGGTCAACTGTTTCGTCTGAGCCCCAGACTCGAATCATGCCGCCGATACGGTTTTCGCCTTCGTTGTGCAGACCAATAATCGCATCGATGTTGGAGACGCCGATATCGGTATCGAATTTTCGGTCAGGTGTATTTACATAAACCTTTGCTTCGAAAAGGTTGAGGTTGCTTACTTCAATATCCGAGGTCGGGATTGAGCATAGGCCTTTTGAGATATTGGCAGCCAATCTCGGCTTTAGGTCAGCGGACATGGAGCCACGTGCGATACGCATGGAGCTATCGCTGCTGGTATCTTGGACCTCAAAGTCTTCCATGTTGGCACTAAGGATTCGGATGGTTGCCGCGTCTGGGTCGATTGGAATTGCAGGACGCTCAGGATTTCCCGTGACGTGACCGTCGACAATCTTCTCAGCGGTTATGGTGACTTTGCCGCGAACACGAAGCTCGGTGCCGTCACAGTATTCCTTGACGACCCGCCACTCTGAACCGGTATCGATCTCGCATCCCTCAACGCGCCAGGTAACAGTTCCAAATCCACCGTCTTCTGCGCTTTGGGTGTAACTTGTTAAGACCTTTGAGCTCTCAAAGCCACAGACTTCATCGACCGAGATGAGGCTGGTCAATGCACCTGCATTGCGAACTGCGAGGCGAGCGACGCCATTACCTACCTTGTCGGGGAACCAGGTAATGCATGCGCTTGAAGTCATGGAGAGGAATAGGGCTGCTATGAGGAGGTGTGCTGTCGTTTTCATGCTATCTCTTTCGGCTCCGCGGGTGATGAGTTGCGAGAATGTGCATCCAAAAGTTATGTCAGGGTTATCCCTGAAGGGGATTACGCAAAGCGTCAAGGAATTGGTTACAAATTTTGCATAATTGAACTCACTGAATTGATATTCAGCGGCATAAACTGCATCTCAGTAGATTTTTTAAAAAATACCCAGAGAAATCAGACAAGTGAGACAGACACCTAGGTACGGAGGCTGAATCACGGTATCAGACAGTGTGGGGAAAGGCCTTACCTGCGGGCCTGAGACGATCGTGAAGGACCGCTCTGTGCTACTTACGGCTTAGCTGAACGCCGTTCGCAACGAAGGTCACCTCGCGGGCACTGCCGTCCTTTTGGATACCAGTGACAGTGCCACCCTCTCCTTGAAGATGGTCAACGTGGCTCTTTGGAAGGGTCTTGACGGTAATCTTTCCTGCGAGTTTCGCAGTTGCGCCTTTGGAGTCCAGAGGTACGAAAAAGCCGTAATCCTTGAAGGTCACCCGACAGCTTGCGGCTTTTGCATCTTTCGAGGCTGCAATCTCCATCCAGCAGCCCTTTTTAGTGCAGACACTTTTTACGGTGCCCTCTACCAGGAGGCTCTGATTGGCGTAGGCATCTGGATTACTCAGCACTTTAGCGAGTGCGGTAAGCTCACCCTTGGGGAGGGCTTCCCCGTGGCTGCTCGACGCCGCAAAGGCACCGGTAGCTATTGTGAAACAGACACCCGTTAAGGCCGCCAACATGATGAGGTTTTTCATCGGTACGACTCGCTATCTAGCTAAACGATGCGTTGCGGTACTCTTTATTGAGCTCGGCAATGTATTTCACTTTGATGTCTTTTGGACAAACTGCCTCGCACTCACCGTGGTTTGTACAAGAGCCAAAGCCTTCCTCGTCCATCTGATTAACCATGTTCTGAACGCGGCTCTTCCGCTCTGCTTGGCCTTGCGGCAGCATTGAGAGCTGAGCAACTTTCGCAGATACAAAGAGCATTGCAGACGCATTTTTACACGACGCTACGCACGCACCGCATCCGATGCATGCGGCAGCTTCGAACGCCTCGTCGGCAATCGGCTTACCAATCGGAATAGCGTGTGCATCAGGTGCGTTACCGGTGTTCACCGAGATATAGCCACCTTCTTGAATGATGCGGTCGAATGAGCTTCGGTCCACCATCAGGTCCTTGATGACTGGAAACGCCTTCGCTCTCCAGGGCTCGATATAAATTTCATCGCCGTCGTTGAACTTCCGCATATGGAGCTGACAGGTCGTTGTCGAGCGTTCAGGCCCGTGAGGGGTTCCATTGATCACCAACGAGCACATGCCGCAAATACCTTCGCGACAATCGTGATCAAAGTGAATCGGCTCGTCGCCCTTATTGATGAGGTCTTGATTGACGACATCGAGCATCTCCAAGAAGGACATGTCTGGACTCACATGGTCAGCGTCGTAGCTAACCATCTGCCCTGGGCTGTTACGGTCTTTTTGTCGCCATACGTGCAGCTTCAGCTTCATTACTTGTAACTCCTCGTTGCTAGTTTGACGTTTTCGAATTCCATGTTCTCAGTGTGACGAATAGGCTCTTTATTCATGCCTTGGTACTCCCATACCGCGGCGTGGCAGAAGTCTTCGTCGTTTCGGACGGCTTCACCTTCTGGGGTTTGATGCTCTGCGCGGAAGTGACCACCACACGACTCTTCTCGAGTCAGGGCATCACGCGCAAAGGTCTCACCAAATTCGAGGAAGTCAGCCACGCGGCCAGCCTTCTCAAGTTCCATATTGACATTGTCGCCTGCGCCGGTGACGTTGACGTTTTCGTAGAACTCAGCGCGAAGTGCCGGAATATCCTTAAGCGCCTTGTTAAGGCCTTCGGCAGTTCTCTCCATACCGCATTGTTCCCACATGATCTTACCGAGCTCACGGTGGAACGAGTCGACTGAACGCTTGCCTTGAATACTCAGGAGCTTATTGACGCGCTCATTGGTCTCGTTCTCAGCATCGGCAAATGCCTGATGCTCTGTCGTTACCTCGCCCTGGTCATGCGATGCGAAATACTGACCGATTGTGTACGGGAGGACGAAGTAGCCGTCTGCCAAACCTTGCATAAGGGCACTTGCGCCCAGGCGGTTCGCACCGTGGTCTGAGAAGTTCGCTTCACCGATGACGTGAAGTCCAGGGATATTGCTCATCAAGTTGTAATCAACCCAGAGCCCACCCATGGTGTAGTGGACTGCTGGATAAATACGCATCGGCGTTTGGTACGGGTTGTCGTCGGTAATACGCTCGTACATCTGGAAGAGGTTACCGTAACGCTCTCGAACCGCTTGCTCGCCGAGACGGTTAATCGAGTCACGGAAATCCAGGTAAACACCGCGTCCACCAGGTCCAACGCCTCGGCCTTCGTCGCACTCGTGCTTGGCTGCACGCGATGCTACGTCTCGAGGAACGAGGTTACCGAACGACGGATAGCGACGCTCGAGGTAGTAGTCGCGCTCAGCCTCCGGGATATCCCTTGGAAGTCGGTCATCGCCTGCTTTGGTTGGAACCCACACGCGGCCATCGTTTCGAAGCGATTCCGACATCAGGGTCAGCTTGGACTGATGATCTCCACTGACTGGGATACAGGTCGGGTGGATCTGGGTGTAACATGGGTTGGCAAATCCAGCGCCGCGCTTGTGAGCCCGGTAGGAAGCCGTGACATTGCACCCCATCGCATTCGTCGAGAGGTAGAAAACGTTTCCGTAACCACCGCTGGCGAGAACAACTGCATCAGCCGCATGGCGGGTTACTTCGCCGGTAAGTAGGTTTCTCGCGATGATACCTTTCGCGTGGCCATCAACGAGAACCAAATCCAGCATCTCGTAGCGTGTATGCATGTTGACCTTGCCCGCCTTAATCTGGCGAGAAAGGGCCCCGTAGGCACCGAGGAGAAGCTGCTGCCCGGTCTGACCTCGTGCGTAGAAGGTACGTGAGACTTGTGCACCACCGAAAGAGCGGTTTGCAAGGTAGCCACCGTACTCACGCGCAAAGGGAACGCCCTGCGCAACACACTGGTCGATGATGTTGGTGCTGACTTGTGCAAGCCGGTAGACGTTGGCCTCACGCGAGCGGAAGTCACCCCCCTTAACGGTGTCGTAGAAGAGTCGATAAACGCTGTCACCGTCGTTTTGGTAGTTTTTGGCTGCGTTGATACCGCCCTGGGCCGCAATTGAGTGAGCGCGTCGAGGGGAGTCTTGGTAGCAGAAACAGTCTACGTCGTAGCCAAGCTCAGCCATGGTTGCACTTGCGGACGCACCGGCGAGTCCAGAACCGACGACGATGACACGAAACTTCCGCTTGTTGGCTGGGTTGACCAGCTTCATTTCAAATCTGTGCTTGTCCCACTTCTGAGCGATATCGCCACTTGGAACTTTGGATTCGAGCTTCATGATGTCTCCTTAGCCTTGTACGCCTTTGATGAGTCCGCTTAGCACCGCGACTGGGATCGAGCAGTTGCCTATTACGATAAGCGCAGAAAGCCCGGGGCCCAATTTCTCAATGAGTCCATTATATTTCGAGTTCTTCAGCCCCAATGTTTGGAACACACTCGATGCACCATGATTGATATGTAGACCTAAAAGTACCATTGCTATGATGTAGGCACCGGAAACGATTGGGTTCGCGAAGCCTGACACGACCATATTATAAACATGATGCCGTCCGAGGGCATCCTCCGTCGCGAGTCTAAGACCATCCGGGTCGACCGTCACTACACCCGCGGTGAAGTGAAGTAGTTGATACACAATAACCGCGAAAACGACGATGCCCGAGAGGCGCATATAGCGTGAGGCTACGGGAGCCTGCTGCCATTTAGTCTGAGCGTAGCCCTGTGGACGCGCAGCGCTGTTCCGGGCGTTTAGGCGTAGAAACGACGTAATGTGCAGGACAGCGAAGACGATGAGTCCGATGCGAGCTACCCAAAGTAGGGGTCCCAGGTCTTTAAGGCCCTGAGCGTAAGCGTTGATTGTATCCGGGGTACCGGTAAAAATTAAAAGGTTACCGGCCATATGTGCCAGAACAAAACCGACGAGACCCAAGCCTGTGACTGCCATAATGATTTTGGCACCGACAGTGGACCGTGCGAAATTCGTGAACCATGCCATGATTCCATTACTCCTCAATCTAATGGATGTGACGCAGTGTGCTGAATGACTATGGACCCGCTTCGGCCCAAGTTCAATCCCTAACGCGGCTCCAAGCCCCTTAAACTGGGGGTTGGAGCCGCCTCAAGATACTGTATTTAGACGCGGAATTAGCGAATTCGCTTGTTCACTTCGTCTACGAGGCCCTTCACGGCCTCGACGCTGACATTAAGACCTTCTTTGTCTTTGTCAGAGAGTTCGACTTCGATGATCTTCTCAACACCACCGGCACCGATGATGGTTGGAACACCGACGTAGAGACCTTCAACGCCATATTCACCGCTGCAGAGTGCAGCCGCGGGTAGTACGCGCTTCTTGTCTTTCAAGAAAGCCTCGGCCATTGCGATGGCGCTCACCGCTGGTGAGTAGAAAGCGCTACCGGTCTTCAGAAGTGCCACGACCTCGCCACCCGCTTTGCGAACTCGGTTTGCGATTGCGTCGATGTCTTCTTCTTTCATGAGCTGTGTGAGCGGAACACCGCCGACAGAACAGTACTGAATGACTGGAACCATGGTGTCACCATGGCCGCCAAGAACAAAGCAGCTTACATCTTCGACCGAAACGTTGAGATGCTCGGCCACGAAATATGCGAAGCGACCTGAGTCAAGTACACCGGCCATACCAACGACGCGGTTTGCTGGAAAACCAGTTACTTCACGCATGGTGTAGACCATCGCATCAAGTGGGTTTGATACAACGATGACGAAAGCGTCAGGGGCAACCTCTTTAAGGTTGGTCGCGACTTCTTTCATGATCTTCACGTTGGTATCGAGAAGGTCATCGCGGCTCATGCCGGGCTTACGTGGGAGACCTGCAGTGACGATCACAACGTCCGCACCAGCGACATCTTTGTAGTCACTTGTGCCGATGATCTTCGCATCGAAGTCTTGAACTGGTGAGCAGTGCAAGAGGTCCAATGCCTTACCCTTCGCAGTTCCTTCGTTGATGTCGAATAGAACAACGTCACCGAGCTGCTTCTGCGCCGCGAAAAGCGCTAGATTACCACCAATTTGACCCGCCCCGATAAGGGCGATTTTTGGACGTTCAAAGCTTCTTGCCATGAGGGTCTCCTAATTTACTACTTCAGGTGATGAAGGGGCACCGTGGGCGCCCACCCACCAGTTTTGGTTTACATGTTTTCGATGATCGCCTGACCGAACTCGGAACACTTGAGGAGGGTTGCACCCTCCATCTGTCGCTCAAGATCGTAGGTGACGGTTTTCTTCTTAATCGCACCCTCGATGCCGCGCTCGATGCGATCTGCAACTTCATTCCAGCCGAGGTGTCGGAACATCAAGGCCCCTGAGAGAATCACACTCGACGGATTTACTTTGTCTTGGCCTGCGTATTTCGGTGCGGTTCCGTGGGTCGCTTCGAAGAGCGCGGCGTCGTCCCCGATATTTGCCCCTGGAGCCAATCCAAGACCACCGACCTGCGCCGCGCAAGCGTCAGAGAGGTAGTCACCGTTGAGGTTCATCGTTGCGAGAACTGAGTACTCATCTGGGCGGAGGAGGAGCTGCTGGAACATCGCATCAGCGATACGGTCATTCACAAGGACCTTGCCGTCTGGCATCTTGCCATCGAACTTGTTCCAGAGAGCATCTTCGCTGATGGTGGTGTCTGAGAACTCTTTCTCCGCGAGACCGTAGCCCCAGTCGCTGAAAGCCCCCTCAGTGAACTTCATGATGTTGCCCTTGTGGACAAGCGTGGTCATCGGAAGCCCATTGTCGATTGTGTATTGAATTGCCCGGCGGATAAGACGCTCAGAGCCAGTGATAGAAATCGGCTTGATGCCCAAGCCACTGTCTTCGCGAATCTTCTTGCCTAGGGCACCAACTGGGCCGTCGTTGAGGAACTCGATAAGCTTCTTCGCTTCCGGTGTACCTTGCTTCCACTCGATGCCGGAGTAAACGTCTTCGGTATTCTCCCGGAAAATAACGACATTGAGCTTCTCTGGATTTTTGACCGGAGAAGGGACCCCTTCAAAATATCGGACAGGTCGTACGCATGCGTAAAGGTCAAGAAGCTGTCGTAGGGCTACGTTGATCGACCGAATTCCACCGCCTACAGGTGTGGTAAGAGGCCCTTTAATTGCAACTTTGTAGTCGCTGATTGCCTTGAGCGTATCTTGAGGAAGCCATTCATTTTCGCCGTAAACATCGAGGGATTTCTCGCCCGCATATACTTCAAACCACTCGACCTTTTTCTCGGCCCCGAAGGTTTTCTCGACGGCAGCGTCGAAGACCGCTTGCGAGGCACGCCAGATGTCAGGTCCGATGCCATCGCCTTCGATGAAAGGGATGATTGGATTATTTGGTACGGTGAGACTCTTGTCCTCATTAATGACAATTTTCTCGCCTGCGCTTGGTGTCTTTAACTTATCGTAACTCATGCCTTCGTCCCCTGTGACTAATGTGATCCCATTTGGGCGTTACTTGGCGCTTGTCTTACTCTTCTGAGGGCCCGGGAGCAACCCGCGGAGCCCGAATGAAGGGCTTCCAGATGGTGCGAAACCGTTGCATTGGACTCTTTTCCTAAGCTCTCGAGTGGGTTAACCCATCGACCATGAAGTTACTTGAAGGAAAAGTTGGGCTGATAACTGGACTTGCCAACGAGCGGAGTATCGCTTGGGGGATTGCTCAAGCGTGTCATGCTCAGGGGGCTACTCTGGTTTTTACGTGTCAAAACGAGCGTCTAGAGCGGCATGCACGTCCATTGGTGGATTCATTGGGGGCTACGCTCATACGATGCGACGCGACCCAGGATGAAGAGGTAAATGCGGTTGCGGCGTACTGTGAGGAAAAGTTCGGTCGGATCGACTTTCTCGTACATGCGATCGCTTTTGCGGAGCGGGACGACCTGAAAGGTCGATTTATCGCGACGACCGAAGAGGGTTTTCTAACGGCCATGAATGTTTCGGTGTTTACGCTAATCCGGCTGACCCGAGCGTTTGAAGGTTTACTAAAAGTGGCATCAGATGGTGGGACCATTCTGACCCTGAGCTACCTCGGCGCAGACCGTGTGATACCCAACTATAACGTCATGGGTGTCGCGAAAGCGGCGCTGGAAGCAGCTGTGCGGTATCTTGCCGCTGACGTCGGAGGGGACGGTATCAGGGTGAATGCGCTAAGCGCTGGTCCAATCAAGACGCTCTCGGCGGCCGGGTTGCCTGGCTTGCGTACGATGCTCTCAGAGGCTGAATCGGTCGCACCGCTGCGTCGGAATGTAACGATCGAGGATGTAGGTTCTGCGAGTCTCTACTTGCTTTCAAGCCTTTCTAAAGGCACCACTGGAGAAACGATTTTTGTTGATGGCGGTTACCACGCGGTCGGAACCAGCGTTCGATCTGACGGTTAGTCATTCATTTCGATGATGAGGGAGCAC
>JAYYQC010000113.1:0-7149 GCA_036128675.1 Myxococcota bacterium
GTCGCGGATTCCTCGCATTCTCGATCACCTGAAACTCTTAGTACTCCCTGAAGGCCATAGAGAAGCTCGGTGGCATCGCCTCCAAAGGAAACGCCGACGTAGGCCCCCACCATCGCGTCGCCACGCGCCGCCTCAGCACTATCGTTCATGACCGGAAACCCTTGAAGCCCGAGGGCCCCCAATGCACAGAGCCGCGTATAGTGAGGATGCATGGTCGGCCGGACCTCTCTGCCATCAAACAACGATAGCTGTTAAAATCGATACCACTGAACCAGTTGAAAACGGTGGCGAAACGACGAAAGCACCGCAGGCTTTAGTATCGCACTACCCCCAGCTACCTTCAACACCACCTATCGACCCCCACTCCAACCTTCGCCGCATCTCTGCGGGCAGAAGAAAGCCTCAGCAATGATAGACAAAAAAAAGCCCCGTCATCGACGGGGCTTTTCTATTCTATTGGATGCTTGAAGCTCTGCTTAGAATGCAGCAGAGAATCCCAGACCAAATGCAAGACCCGCGGTGTAGTTCTTGCCGGTAAGTGCATAACCGTAATTCAGGTTGGTACCTTCATGAATCGAGTTGGTGCCGAGACCCGCAGTTACGCTCATTGAATCGCTGATATCGTAATCAACTGAAGCAGAGATACTCATGCGGTTCTTGTCTGAATTTTCAGCCGCGTTACCGTCTTCATCAGCAATCTCACCAGTCTGTGAGTAATGAACGCCGAGACGAGGTGTGAAACCTGAAACGGTGTAACCTACATAGAGGTTGGTGAACAGTGTATCGCCTTGGTCCACATCGAGTTCGAGGCTTGAACCATCAGTAGGATTAACAGTGTTAAGCTTGCCACCGATGGTCACAATGTAACCTGCGTCCAAGTCAATCGCCAAGCCGTCAACCGGCGCAGCACTGAGAAGACCCTTCGCAGTGATGTGGGTTGCACCATCGGTCGTGTTCGCGAGAAGGTTCTCGTTACTGCCGAGCGCAAGCTTCACATCCAATCCACCTCCGACAGCCAACGTGTCGTTGATTGAGTGCATATAAGTCGCACCGATGGTTGGGTCACCAAGACCGAATGCATCTTCGTCGGTTACTACCTGACCACCTGCCTCAACCTTGAAGGTCTTCTGAACGATTGGAAGGTCGAGGTGTACATCAAGACCGTCCATGACCTGGTAGCCAGCACCAAGGCCGATGACCATGAAGTTCGCGCTGACACTGCCATCAGGAAGTCCGAATGCTTCGTCGATGCTTGACTTCTCACCATCCTCATCGAAGACGGAATCGGCCATGCCGTAACTGAATGAGACACTGGTGTCTATCGATGCACTCGCAAATGCGGGTGCCAAAAGAAAACATCCTAAGGCTGCAATTGAAGATAGCTTTTTCATATCTTTTCCTTTCTTTCTTGGCCGAAGCCAATTTTGAATCATACGTCGCGCGCTGCGCTTGAAGTATGATCAAGCTCCCCCTCACCCGAGCTTGTCGAGCAGGGTTCACCTATGGGTCGCACACCTAGACGAACCAGATGGGCGTTTATTCATTCTATCGGCGAAAGATCCGCACCCGAAGTTTTTTGCGCTATGAAAGGGCCCCTATCAAGAAATTCTCCGTCCTTTTTTGCTACAATTTGGAGCGTAATATTATATGAATGGGTATTCAGCTTTACGTTCACAGACGTGGTTTTTACGCCCCAAAACACGGCATTTCTTGTACTCCACTGATATCAGGACACTTTTAGAGTTCTCCGAATAAAATTCCATTATTTGGGAATTAGACGCCATGCGTCATCAAGAAATTTGAAAAATACCTAAAAAAATACACCACAGTGCGTCATAAAGTTTACCGAATTTTATTTTTAAATTGCTACGTACGTCTACCTCATCGCGAGAAGATCTTCTGTGACACGAAAGTCACATGACCAATCACGGGGCGC
The DNA here is from genome assembly GCA_036128675.1 of Myxococcota bacterium. Taxonomy (GTDB): domain Bacteria; phylum Myxococcota; class XYA12-FULL-58-9; order XYA12-FULL-58-9; family JABJBS01; genus JAYYQC01. The sequence goes on from JAYYQC010000113.1 coordinate 1,937, forward strand.
GAAATGCGACATCCTTTATCAATGCTTGGAGTGTGTGACCAAGGGGTACTGTCTGACGCGAACCAGCCAGAGGAAGTTGGGTAGCAATCACGCCCCAGCTATCGTCTCTCCTATCCCACCAGGGATAGAACCCAAAGGCTCCAGGGCTAGAAATTACCCCATCGCCCTCACAGCTTTCGTCGTAGATTGGTTGATTACACTCTCGCCAGGAGCCGAAGGCGTAGTGCCAAGCCACCCCGTCACTCGCAACCGCGGGAACACTCTCCATGGTAACGCTGTCGATGGGCGTCCGATCTTGGGACATCTGAGAGACCGACTCAGCGGTGAGAATCGTCCCATTGATGTAGCTCTGCAAGATAGTAGCGTAATCAGAAGCCGAGGCGGTGCCTCCACCCGACGCTCTTGCGTTCTCAAGACTTGGAAGCCCAAAGCCCGTCTGCACCGCAAGCCCCAACCCTGCACCAACGTATTGCCGAAAGAGCTGGTTCCAGCGAAGTCCAGTCGCTGAAACTGCCATCGCTGCTGCGATATGAAGGTGAATGGGCCCATAATAAAAAGTCGTGCCAGGTTCATACGCGAAATAACCACCATCCTCCTTCAAACCAGACGCAAATATGGCCTCTGCGCAGGCTTCAATCGTCGTCTCGGCATCCTCAACACAGTTCACGCCTTCTTGAGCACCTAAGCCTGTAGAGCCTTCAAAGCCAGACGTGAACGACAATAGGTGCGCCAACGTAATTCGGCTACGTGGATCATCGGCGCTCTCGGTCCAAAACGAGAGATAGTCTTGTGGGTTGTCGCTAAGGCTGAGAACCCCCTCCTCTACGAGTCGCATGAGAATCATCGCGCTCAACCACTTCGAGGCGGAGGCAATGGGAATAATCGACTCGATATCCAAGTCGCCCTTGCTGTACGTAAATTGAATGCCGTCTCGATTACCGAGGATGACCGCGAGATCCGCTATTGTACTTTCCTCGAGGACCTCAATGAGGTCTGCCTCGGTTGCCGGCTCCGCGTCAGGCACATCATCCACGGGTACGCACTCGGAGGCATCGCAGCGCTCACCCATGGCGCACTCGCTATCGAGCATGCAGCCTGCTCCTCGGTCGTCCTCGCTCGAGGGCTTATCCGCCGCGCTACACGCACCTAAACAAGCAAGCCCGAAGACGAACACGATTGCTCGGATGGTAGCGCTTCCCTCTCTTGTAATGCCCACTTGCTTCTCCTGGATTCTGTCCCCCCCTGAAACCAAACCCTTATCACGAAGGCAGCGAGGTTGCTTCATGCGATTGTAAACCACGGTAGACATACGTCTCCATACATCGACAAATTCAAACAATATTCATTGCATAAGAAATTTTACCTTATCTAACAGTTATAGACACTTATCCGTATAATCTAGAAATAAAATAAGGTTTAAACGATTGGTATGCTTCTTGGAATGCTCTTAGTATTCACCTCAGAATGGAGACAGACATGAACAAACCGACCTCACTGCTCAAGCTTGGACTCAGCTTCTTATTGAGCACATCGCTCATCGCCTGCGGCGGCGGCAATACCGATAACCCAAACGCTGAAGGACATACGACCCTAACGTCATCCCTTCAGCGCGACACGGCACCAAACGTTTCCGATTCAGACTTCGATGCACTCACGAGCGGAAGTCGCAGCTTTGGTTTAGAGCTCTATCAGACTCTCGAAAAGGACCAAGACAACGTCCTGATCTCACCACTTAGTATCCGAACTGCCTTTGGGCTCCTTCATGCGGGGGCCGCAGGGAACACTGAATCTGATATCGAGACGGGACTCCACTTTAATCTGAGTGGTGAAGCTGTCTATCCAGCGATGAATAAGCTGGGGCTGGAGCTTGAAGCACGGAACTGGCCGGGAAACGCCGACAAAGACCCGGTTGAACTCTATCTGGCGAACAACTTCTGGAGCCAAGAGGGTTATCCGTGGAAGGATACTTATCTAGATCGCATCATGCTGCACTATGGTGCAGGTATCGAGACTTTGGATTTTCAAGGAGAGCCCGATGCAAGTCGCGTCATCATCAACGACTTTGTGCAAGACTTCACCCGCGACAAGATCAAGGACCTCTTGCCACAAGGCTCCATCAAGAGAAATACCGTCGCTGTATTGACCAATGCCCTTTACTTCAAGGCACCTTGGGCCAACGCATTTGAGGACTTTGCGACGAGTGACCAGTCCTTCACAAACCTCGATGGGTCGACCTCCACAGTGAAACTGATGTCTCAAACGGAGTGGGGCAACTACTATGAGGATGAACAAGTTCAGGCCTTGGAACTCGACTACGCCAACAATGAGCTCTCCATGGTCTTTATTCTGCCCCAGGAAGGCGAGTTTGCCGACTTTGAGACCTCGATGACCGTAGATGACCTGGACGCCATCATCGACAATCTGACCTCTGCTAACGGGACCATCCAGATCCCCCGCTTCACCTTTGAGTCAGGCTATCAGCTCAAGCAACCACTCTCCGAGATGGGCATGACAAGCATCTTTGCCAGCGCAGATCTCAGTCAGATGATAGACAACGGAAGTCTCCTCGTGGACGACGTTTACCACAAAACCTTTATTGCTGTAGATGAGCAAGGCACCGAGGCTGCAGCAGCAACCGCGATTGTCGTAGGCGAAACTTCGGCACCCATGGAGGAGTTTCAGTTCCGCGCCGACCGCCCTTTCTTCATCGCAATCCGCGACAAGGTCACCGGCACCTTCCTTTTCTTCGGACGCGTAGCGTCGCTCTGAGTCACCCGGACCCAGCTCGGCTCAATCTCACGTCAAAACTAAATGCTCCATCAGAACTCTTCGCCTCTTGCCCCGATGCGTGCAACGATGCATCTTCTCGCTAAATTACGGAGGCGAACATGGGCGAAGGAAATGAATTTAAGGTTGCCGGACTAACGATGCCAAGCCTTACCATCGGCTATGGTGTTTTTCTGGTCGCCTGGGGAGCAGTCTTTTCCATCGGGAGCGAGTCGATGACGTCATGGATCCCATCGTTTATGGGTGCCCCAATCCTGATCTCGGGCCTTCTCGCAAAGTCGATGCCCGCCAAACGAAAACTCTGGATGCATATCGCAGTGCTCTTTGGGCTCTTATGCGCAATCGGCGGTACACGTTTCTTCTCCGGATTTGGAAAAGATGGCGGCCCGTTCGCGAACCCAAAAGCGGCAAGCTCACAACTCATGCTCTTGATCACTGGCGGACTCTTCACCCTCGCCTGCGTAAAGTCGTTTATATGGGCGCGTAAAAACCCGCCCGCTGACTAATCGGCAGCAACCTCACGACTCAAACTCCGAAAATATTCGCAGTGCTTCTTGCCGCGAGGTCCCGCAGAACTGTGGCTCGGCCTTAAAGTCACGACAGACCTGAGGTCGGTCCTCGTAGATAGTGCAACGGTATTCAGAATCTAAGTGCTTGCAGGGTTCACCTGCTGATTTGCCATCGGGGTAGCCTGGCATGGGAGAAGAAATCGAGGGCCCGGTACAACAAGCACCGCAGCGCTCTCGACATTCCATATCCTAAGCCCCTACCGGCTCATCGTCGTGCTCGAACTCAATAATGTCGATCATGATATCGTCCGAGAGCTGCTCAAGCCGAGCCGAAAGGGCCTCTTCATCAACATTACCCGGTAAAGCCACGTCAAATTGCGCGACAAAGAGCATCTCAGTTGCCATCGGCGCAGACTCAGCTGTCGTGTGGAGCTCAATGACATTCACTTCGAGCTGGGTCAAAGCACCCGTCAATTCCTCGATCAGGCCTGGGCGGTCATTCGCGGTCAGCTCAAACGCAACACGGGTTCCTTCGTCGAGCATTGTGCCAGCCTGGTCCGCTACCACGACCTTGAGCCCCGATGCCTCAAGACCTGAGAGAGCTCCGAGCAGCGCGGCACGATGCTCCGCTGAGACAGTCACTCGAACGAGTCCGGCAAAATGCCCGGCGAGATGCGAGAGGCTCGACTCGAGCCAGTTCCCGCCATGCTCGCGCACAAGTGCTGAAATTTCTTTGACGATCCCCGGTCGATCCGGGCCTAGAAGGGTAAACACGAGGTCTTCGGACGTTGCGGTCATGACGGGGCTCTCCTTGACGCGTAGAAGTGGGGTCTCGTCTCTTCAAGTATAACGACTGGAACCGGTGTGCAACGCAGCTTCTTCAAAGTCCTTTGCATCCATCCTAAGCTGGCGTTATCCCTAATATCGACTCAACCCGAAAGTGAGGCCCATGATGCCCTCCCCGACTCAGACTTCTGTGAGGGAGCTCCTCGACCGATACGAAACATTCTTTCTCGACGCCTATGGCGTCTTGGTGACGGGCCGCGGGCCGCTGCAAGGTGCTGCACCGTTTATTGAGCTGCTAAGGGCGGAGCAGAAGGCGTTTTCAATTGTGACCAACGATGCATCTCGCCTCCCATCTACCTGCGCCGCTCGATACCAAGAGCTTGGTATTCATATCGACGCACACGAAGTCCTCACTTCAGGCTCAATGATTACCGAGGTATTCAAGGAGCAGGCACTCGCCGGCTCCAAGACGATGGTCCTTGGGACCGACGATACCCGTGCCTACGTCACCGAGGGCGGTGGCCATATCTTAGAACTCAAGCCCAGCGAATCTCCGGAGGTCGTGGTGGTCGCGGATGAAGGTGGCTACAATTTCCTTCGTTCGATCGAAGCGGTTCTCTCAGCTCTTTGCAGGGTCATCGACGCCGGGAAATCCCCGAAGCTCTATGTCGCAAATCCGGATATCATCTATCCCAAACGAGAAGGCGAATTTGGCTACACTGGTGGTGCTGTCGCACTCCTGCTCGAAGCCGGACTCAATCGCCGCTACCCGGGAAGAAACAATCAATTCATCGGACTTGGTAAGCCCTACGCACCTATCTTCAATGCGGCGAAGAGACGCCATCCCCATGGTAAGCCAGTAATGGTTGGCGACCAGCTGGATACCGATATTTTAGGTGCCAACCAAGCCGCTATCGACTCCGTTCTAATGCTTAGTGGGGTCGCACCATCGTCGTATGAGAGTGGCCCGCAGCCAACCTACGTACTACAGGATTTAAGCGCCTGAGGAGGTCTCAGACGCGACCGCCTGAACCTTGAGCGAGTCATCATCGGTAGGACGAGGCAGCTCGATGCAGAACGACGCCCCACCCACATAATCAGAGTCGAGCCATAAGCGTCCGCCCGCCTCCC
>JAYYQC010000114.1:0-7852 GCA_036128675.1 Myxococcota bacterium
CGCCCTAGTAATAGCGTAGACCTCGGGATACGATTTTTTCATCAAGTCCGAGGAGATAGCTATGGTGTCGATATCCAATAGTCCCGCGAATCTGCCGATTCAGCCATCCAATCTACCAGCCAACACCGCCACGTCACCTCAGGGGACGGTGGCAGGCACGTCAGCTCAGCCAAACGATGTCTTTGAGTCGTTGGTTACTCGGCCATTTCAAGAATGGCTTGGTCAACAGGGCTTAACCCTGGCACCCGGACAAGAGCCGAGGGTCTTTGTGCTCACAGCCGAGCAGAGTGCCTCGATGAACCGCGCTATCCACAGTGGAAACACACAGGCATCAAGCGAGGCCTTTGGTGCGATTGCTTCAGGCATCGATGGCCTTGGTGCTCAAGACGTCAACGCGTTGGTTCAGCAGGTCTTACGCGACGCTTATCTTCAGAATACCGAAGATCTCCGGGCCTATGCTGAGAAGGTGAAGCACTTTAATGAGCAGAAGGCGTTTCTTCGCGACCACCTCTCGGACCTGCGCAGTTTCACGACGAAGGCCCGAGAATTCGCGGTGTCCATTGGGGTCAGTCAGATCGACGACCGCAGTACTTGGTCTCAAGACCAGGTCGCTCAAATGGACGAGTTTTTCGCGACAGAGGCGACCAACGGGTTCTCGTCTGCGGCATTTACCATTGCCCATAATCGCGGCGTCGACACCTGCCTCGGTGCGGCTCAAGACCTCATCGATAATGCGTACGGAACGCCGCTGCCTTCCGAAATAGAGACGCAGCTTAGTGATGCTCTGGCGTCGAGAGACTCCGATCAAATCAAATCGGCTCTCACGGTGGTGGCGAGCTACCTCTCCTATCTCGGCGATTGCAGTGTGAAGAATGGTCAGTTTGGGCAAGGGGCAGGCTATGACGATGTGCATCACGTGACGTCTGAGCCGAGCTACCAAGACTTTCGTCATTATATGGACGATCCAGAGAACGCGACGGCGCGCACCAATCTCCACAGCGGTGATGTAGAAATCATCGAAGCAGCTTTTGGCGTCGATTTAGGCCTCTCTGGCTCCACTTCCGTGCAGGGAGTTGTCTCGGCGGCGATGAGTCCAGTCAACGATAAGTGGGCCCACCAGATTGTGCATGGTCGCGTCATCTCAACGGCTGAAATCAACCATGAGCTTGCGACGATGGGGCCGGATAGCCCGGTGGCGCTTGAAATCTTTGGTAGCTCTGAAGCGGCGGCCCAAGCTTATTGGGGGGGACCACTTGATGGTTCCAATGCAGAGGTTGCCATGCGACTGGAGCTTGGAATGGCAAACGGCGTCCCGCCCCCGGGCGTGACCAGTATTGAGCAGGTTGATGATCAGATCGCTAAATGGGAGGACAAGCTCAACACAATTGGCGATGACGCTCAGTTGGCGAACGTAGACCTTCAAAATATGCTGCAAAAACAGCAGCAGACCCTTCAGATGATGTCTAACATCTCCAAGTCGCTGCATGATACCGCGATGGCAGTCATTCGAAAAATGGGCGGCTAACTGGATCTAGAAACCCTCGGGGTCAAAGGAGTTCCTTTGTTACGGTTTACGTTAAGCACCATGATGCTGGTTTGGTGCCTGTCTGGCTGCGGTCAGAGCACGCAGGTTCCTCCTGGGCCTGAGGGCTCCAAAGATTTCGAGTGTTCAGACGGTTTGGACAACGACGAAGATGGCGATGTGGATTGTGATGACAGTGGCTGCGCGGATTCGCCCAGCTGCCAAGATGCCTCCGACAGCTCCGACGCGTCCGATTCCAGTGATGCCTCTGATCCTACCGACGCCACGGATAGTTCAGATTCAAGTGACGCGAGTGATCTCAGCGACGCCAGCGATGTGAGCGATCCCAGCGATGCTGCTGATCAAAGTGAGAGCAGCGATGTGAGCGAACCAAGTGATGCCACCGACAGTAGCGATAGTTCTGATCCAACCGATGCGACCGATGGGTCGGACCCATCCGACTCCACGGATGCTTCCGATAGTACCGATTCAAGCGATGCTTCAGATCTAAGCGATGCTTCGGATGGTGCGGATACGAGCGACCCGTCCGATGCTTCACTTTGCGATATTTCGGGCTTTGGTGAAGGAGAGGTATCGCTCGATAATTCTCTTCCCAGTTTCTTGGGAGCCTACAAGGTCCGAGAGTCGCCGGTCGAGCCGGGGCGTTTTGATATACTTTCGGTTCAGATCTACCCGGAGGCACCTTATAACGGTCCAACCACGTCCGGTACCTTTGAGCTTGATGGTAGCAACTACGCGGACTGCGGTCTCTGCCTCTTGGTCTATGCGGGCTGCGACAGCAATCTCTCTAATTGCTCGACGACTTATTTTGCGACGAGTGGGTCTGTTCTCATTGAGTCAGTACCACCTCAAAGCGAGCAGCTTGACCTCACTATCAGTGCGGCGTCGTTTGAAGAGGTGACGATTGATGCATCGACCTACGTATCGACGCCTGTGCCAGATGGGGCTCTATGGTGTTTGGAACTCGAGGTTGTTCGGCTGGCTTCATCGGGTGGTAACGCCGGTGAGGGAGAAGCATGCGCTGCATCTGCGGACTGTGGTGCAGGCCTCGAGTGTGCTGCAAACCCGCTGGATGCTTCTCGGCTTGCCTGTTTAGTGCCATGCTCGGAGACTACAAACTGCGGTGATACGAATGCTTGCGTTGGCTTTACTGATACGACGGCTTACTGTCTGCCGATCAGCGCTGGCAGGGATCAAGAGTGTTTTAGCAACTTTACCGTCTGTGCAGATTCCTCCACTACGTGTGCCCTTACAACCGTTGGCGGACAGGATGCTTATCGGTGCAAAGTTGAATGCGATGCTTCAAATGAGGCCATCTGTAGCAATGGTGAAGCATGCATTGAGAATGGCTTTGTGGGTGAGCTTGCCGTGACCGATCCCGCGGGGGATCCGAACGCCCAGGATAACTGGGTGAATTGCGAGACATCGGCGACTTGCGCCGCTGGCTTTGAGTGTATCGAGCTGACAGTAGGCAGCTATTGTGGTAAATTCGGCGGTTGGTGTGGGAATGCTGTCTCCTTTTGCGAAGACTCATCCAGCCTCGATGGGCTAGCAACCTGTTATGACGGCGGGTCTGCAACATGCAGTCTGGATCTAGGATCGGAATATTGCGCGCCGATAGAGTCATCAGATGCGTCTCAAGGTGCTGCGCTCAATTATTGTGTCGACTTTGGTTTAGGAACTTCTGGTGTCTGCTTAGGGCTCTGTGATGGCAGACTCTTGGGAGACGGTACCGGTCCCGACCGAAATTGCGGAGGCACAGCCGCATGCTTGCCTATGAATGAACCACTCTTTGGTGTGCCGCTGGAAGACGTCACCGGGGCCTTGGTGCCCTGCGGTTCTGGAGACACATGCGCCGATGGCTATCAGTGCACGGATTTCAGTGGTGCGGCCCCTCGAGGGTGCTATGTGGTCGAGCGTGTTTGTCAGGTTGTGAGTTCATCGCCTTAATTGGTGGTCTATCTCTTGACAGTTGGCCTTTGAATTCGAAATGAGCGAATACGAAGGAGTTTTAAATTATGCCTTATGTCGCGCTCAAACATACCCACCAGCTTTTCGCTATCCTCAGCCTTGTTCTCTTCATTGTCCGAGCAATGCTTGCGCTTAAATCGAACCCAGCCCTCCAGCAAAAGTGGCTAAAGATAGTTCCGCATGTGATTGATACCGTGCTTATAGGGCTTGGTTTCGCGATGGTGGCTCAGGTGGACATGGCACTCTTTGCCAACGGATGGTTAACGGCAAAACTGGTTGGGCTCGTGGCCTATATTGGCCTTGGAATCGTTGCTATCAAGCGCGGGAAAACGACGCAGATTAAAGGTTTCGCAGCAGCCTCCGCAGTTGTGGTCTTCTTGTACATTTTTGGTGTTGCCAAGGCGCATCATCCGCTCTCCTGGCTTCAGTACTTCTAGGTTCTTAGGCTAGACTGGGGGTCATGCGCCTCTCTGTTGTCGAGTTAAAACCCACGCATGTCGAGCCAGTTCTCGCCTTGCTTCGTCAGACTCCCATCCTCGATGCACTTGGCTTAGAGCGTTGTCCTTCCGCCGCCGACCTGCTCAGTGGCGAGGCTTGGACGAAGTTTGATGGACAAGCGTGTCTTCAGCAGGTCAGATGGTGGATCATAGAAGCAGACGGCTCTCCGCGCTGGGGAGCCATCGAGTACGGCTGGCGGGGAGCCCTTGATTCCAGCCGCGAACTCGATCTTTTTCGACTGACCGATGCCTCCGCTTTGCAGGATGATATCCTCTGGGGCCTTTGGCTCTTGGTGCGAGCGGTTATGCAGCGCCGTCAGAGCCGTCGCGTGCGGTGGCAGGTCAGCAAAGAGCAAGGAAAAGGCCGTATTTACAGACGTTTAGGTGTGCATCCACTCGGGGAGTTTGAGCTCGAAGGCGGGACGCGCGAGGTGTTTGAGCTGAGCCGAAAGCGTTTTGAACGTGTCGAGGAGGCCTTGGGACCTGGCGAGGGAAGAGGTCGGCTCTTGGCTGCCTGGCGCGCTACGGTAAATTGATCAACCGAAATGTTCGCGATGCGTGTAAGCCTGGGGTGAATCGAAGCCGCGCCTTGCGTTAGCATGAAGCGAGATACCGACAATGATTGCGGGAGATAGACAATGAGTTCGACCAGCGGATTAGGCCAACCCACGAATTTTAATTTAATCGGCACGGGTCTTGAGTTACCGAACGGCGCGACGGTTGATGTCGCAACGCAAGAAGGCACGAGCGCCGCACAGGCGTCGCTCTCTGCCGAAGCATTTCAGCAGCTCGTGGCAACCATGGAGGCCCGTGGCTATCGCCTCGAAGGTGAGCGCTTTGTTGAGCATGATAGCTTTGGAACCCGTGAAGCTCGATTAAACCTTGGGCAGAACGACGCACAAGCCCAGATGAGTGAAGGTGACGAAGCCTTGATTCGCCACACCTTTGGTAACCTCGGCATGCCTTCGCCGCACTGGGAACAAGCGGACGCTCTTCGAGCTCGCTTGGAAGGAAGCCCCCAGTTTTCGCAGGCGACACAATCTATGGCGCAATACCTGGCCAACCCAACCGATGCGAATCAGCAGGCAGCGGTCGGGGCAGTTGGAGAGTTAGCCAGTGCCGAAGGTGAGATGAACGTCTATGACCTTCTCTTCCTTGTTTTCCGTGAGTCCATTCACGAGACCAACCAAGACCGGGCCTATTTCCTGAGCAAGATTCAGATGTTCAATAAAATCGCCGAAGGCCTATCGGATTATCTCGGCGACTTGGTTGATGCATCACAGGAGCTAAGTGAGAAGGCGAAAGATAAGGAAGATCCGTCGAAGGAGTCCATCGAAGTGGATGTTCGATCCTTCGACCTCAAGACGACCGACACTCAAGGCAAGGTCATCGAGTTTCCTTCGGTAGAAAAGACCTTCACCCGAGATTCTCTCAACACTGAAATCAAGAACGTCGAGAGCAGCCAGGAGACCATTCGAAATCAACGTCAGATGGCTTCAACTGCGTTCCAAAACTTCGACCAGAAGATGAACCAGCTCTACAATCTAATGTCCAGCGTCCTCAAGACGACCAGCGAGATGCGCAGCGGTACTGTCCGCAATATGCTCTAAACCCTCTCTTGTTGTCGCCTCCGATTCTTGAGACCCTAACGGGGCTACTCATTGAATGGTTGGGGGAACACCGATGGATACCATTCCAGAAGCCATAGCGACGCTTATCGAGCGTCTACCAGATGACACCCTTGAGTCGTTTCTTGAGGCCAGTAAGACCGACCAGTGCCTTGGTGATGTACTCGGATTGGGGATCTCTCAGCGTGCCACCATTGAGGGTTACGCGCTAGGTCTCTACCGAGGCTCGAAGTTTGGTGATGCTGCTCGACTCTACGGCCTTCTCATTCAGTTGGAGCCTCGACGTGCCACCGCTTGGCGGGGCTTAGCCGCCTGCGCTCAATCGAACAAGGATTACACTACAGCCGTCAAGGCTTATAGCAGGGCCGTCGAGTTGGCACCGACCGATGCAATCTCACGGGCGATGTGCGGTGAGTGTCAGTGTCTCGCTGGTGAGCAAGACGCGGGCCTAGAGACACTCAAATCCCTTATTGCTGATGCAGATAAGCTCTTGCCTCAAGATGAACCTTATCTGATTCGTGCGAAGGCACTCGTTGCAGCGGGAGGCGAGAAGCCGATGCGGGTGCTCGTCGCCAAGGGCGGTAAAGACGTCGTTGCCAGTGCCGCGCTCAAAGAACATGGCCCGATTGAGGAAGCTCCCGACCGGGAGATCGCACTTGAGGATATCCGCTCTCACCCCGAACTTAACGTGCTCTTTAAAGAGGTAGAAGATGCCTTTTCGAAGGGGCTCCTTACGTTGAGTGAGGTCGGCGGGTTCACGGACGACGAATTGGAGGGAACCTATGCAGTCGCTTGTCAGCAGGCCGGGGCCAGCAACTTCGCCGAGGCCCTTCGGACCTGCGGTTATCTGATGTTGGTGAACCCTTACTGGGCTAAGCCTTTTCAATTAGCAGGGATTTGTCTCCAGCGGATGGAACTCACTGAACAGTGCGAAGTCTATTATCGGTTGGCTTTGGCCCTTGAGCCTGACGATCCCCGAACGCTTGTCTATTTGGGCGAGGTTTTGATCTATTTAGGTCGACGTGACGATGGTCTGCAAATGATCGACAAGGCTTCTAACCTACTGAAAGATCAGGATGATCCTGATAAATTAAGCGAGAGAGCTGCACTCTTGAAAACGCAATTTGGTTCGTAATCCGTGATCCCGAAACTTCACACCGACATAATCAGCCGAGACTGATTGTTGGTGTGTACGACTCAAGTGGTCCCTTAAGTTAAGAGGAGAGAAGAGCATGTCTATGGGTGGTTCACCAATTGGTCGAGGTGGAAATCTTCCGCCGGTTCCTCCGGCAACTGTCGAGTCATCAACAGCAGCGTCAACCGCATCGGTGCCCCAGCAGGGAGCAGAACTGCGCGCCCTCTTGGCCACGGCCGGTTTGCTTGAAACTCAATCGACCACAGGCGTGCAGGCGGTGAGCCAGACCACTACAGCTCGGGATACCGAAGCGGCGCGCGGCGCGATGGCACCCGTCACAGCTCCCACCGTTGAGCTGACCTCAGAACTTCGACGTGGTGCACAGTCATTTTCAAATAACTTCTCGATTGCGATGGACGACGTCTTGGCCGATGGCGACCTAAGCAAAATGAAGCCAGATCAAATGCTGGCAGCATTCCTGAAGCTCAATATCGAAGATCCTAATAATTCTGTTGAGACTCACAATCGGCTCTCTGAGGTAATGAGCGAGCTAAGGCAACGAGCCATTGATGACGCGAAAGCAAAAATTGCTGAGGCCGAGAAGATGCGCGAAGAAGCCGAGAAGTACGCTGGTGTGGTCGATATGATCAACATCGTTGTTACCAGCGTTTTGATGATTGGTGCAGCCGTTTTGACCGCCGCTACATTTGGCCTCGGAGGCTTTGCCTTACCCGCAGCAGCCGCAGCGGCAATTTCTATCTCGATGGCTTTGGCCGGCATCGTTCAAGCCGGTGCGAATTTAACAGCCGCAGAGAAAAGCTTAGATGCCCAAGAAATGGCTCTCGATTCTAAGCGTTCGCAGCAGCAGGCCGACCGGGCGCAAGACCAACTCGAAGAAGAGGCTGCGATCATGGAGATGATCATGGAGTCCAAAAATCAGATGGTCGAGAACGTTCTCAAAATGATGAACGCTTCATTCGGCGTAAATCAAAAAATCCTCGCAGCAGGCATGGCGCGCTAAGGAGACACGACGATGGAAGTACGCGGTTCAAACACACTCTCCGTTGCGATGCTCGAT
>JAYYQC010000115.1:0-7250 GCA_036128675.1 Myxococcota bacterium
TTGTCGTAATCGATGCGCGCCGGTGGTGCCTCTTGGCTGAAAGCGAGGCCAACCACATAGTGGCCATCGAGAGTCCAGAGGAGATGTCCTAGCTCTGGATGCTTGTCGGTATGGGTTGGTTCGAGCTGAATCATAGTGGCCGGTGAATATGCCAGATCACGCCTTCGCGCTAGGGCTGCAGTGTCGACGTGGCTTGGCACTTGTCGTCTCGTCTCTCCAGGGTTAAGAGGCGCGCGAACACTCTCGCTTAGGAGCATCTCGTCATGGCGATTAACATTGGTATCGTAGGTCTTCCGAATGTTGGAAAGTCCACACTTTTCAATGCTTTATCTCGGGCCGGGGCCGAATCAGCCAACTTTCCGTTCTGTACGATTGAGCCTAATGTCGGCGTTGTACCGGTTCCTGATGAGCGCCTCGATGCACTCTCAAAGATCTATGAGTCGGAGAGCGTGATTCCAACCTCGCTTGAGTTTGTCGATATCGCGGGCCTCGTAAAAGGCGCATCAAAGGGCGAAGGCCTCGGGAACCAGTTCCTCGGCAATATCCGTGAGTGCAACGCGATTGCCCACGTTGTGCGCTGCTTTGAAGACGACAACATCATCCACGTTGATGGCTCAGTGGACCCGGTACGCGATATCGAAGTTATTGAGACCGAGCTTGCCCTCGCAGACTTGGCGGCGGTTGAGAAGCGCCGTGAGCGTCAGGTCAAAGTTGCGCGTGGTAACGATGCAAAGGCCAAAGCCGAAGTACCAGTTCTCGAAAAGCTTGTTGCGCATCTAGAGAACGGCGAGCTGGTTCGCAGCTGTGAGCTAAGCGATGACGAGCGTCTCATTATTCGGGACCTCCACCTGCTAACCGATAAGCCCATCTTCTACGTAGCCAACGTTGAGGAAGACAAAGCGTCTGAGCCTGAGACAAGCGAACACTATCGAACCCTGAAAGCGCATGTTGAAGCGCGCGGTGCATCGGTGATTGCCATCAGTGCTGCGATTGAATCTGAGGTATCTCAGCTCGAGCCAGAAGAAGGTATGGAATACCTCGAGTCAATGGGCTTGACTGAGCCAGGATTGAACAAGGTGATCCGCGAAGGTTACCGTCTTCTCAATTTGATTACGTACCTTACTGCGGGCCCTAAAGAGTCCCGTGCTTGGACCGTCAAGCGTGGCTCAACCGCTCCAGAAGCAGCCGGCGTGATTCACACCGATTTCCAGCGTGGCTTTATCAAAGCTGAAGTGACCCATTGGAAAGACCTCGTCGACTTGGGGTCCGAGGCAGCGGTCAAGTCAGCGGGCAAAATGCGCATGGAAGGCAAAGAGTACATCGTTGTAGACGGTGACGTGATCCACTTCCGGTTCAACGTATAGCCAGGTAGGTAAGGGAGTCACGCCCTCCTAGGTGCTCACCCTCCACCACCGATACGCTCAACTCCAGAAGCCCAAATAAAGACCAATACTCGATGATGCTTATTTGGGCTGCGCGTTAAATGCCTTCGATCAGCAAGAGGTCAGTCTTGGCGGCCATCTGACGGATGGCTTTCGCCGCGGTGTATTCGTCCGATTCGTAGAAGGTCTTGGCCGCTTCCATATTGTCGAACTCGATGAGCATCACAACCCCGCGTAGGTCGCCTTCGCGGTGATCTGCATGTGGCCCCTTAGCCAAGACTCGACCTCCGTATTGAGCAATAGAAGGACCTGCCATCGCGGCAAACTCTGCGAATTTTTCTTTATCGTGAACGCGGATGTGGGCAATGAGATAGGCTTTGGCCATGACTTGATACTCCTGAGTATGAATTTACCCGTTTGGGTAGTCGACTAGCCATCCGTACGCAACCTGAATTGAGCTTTGTAGGCGCGTCTTCGCGCCCAGCTATCTCATCCGCCATGAGACACGGGCTGTTACCTCGTGCGTCTAAAATTCTTTAAAACAGGTGGCGACGCTTCATCATCTCAGACCTCTTTGCGTGCTCTATAGAGCTTGCACCACGGCTGAACTTGGCCTTTAACGTTCGAGCGGCGAAAGAGGTTGCATCGCTTGCAAGGTTTAAACCGACCACCGAACGGGGACCATCAGAATGATTTTATCAGATCGAGATATCAAAGCGAGACTAGAGAAGGGCGACCTCGTCGTTGACCCTATCACTGATTGGGACCTTCAGCTTCAGCCGGCGAGTCTCGATGTACGTTTGGGTAACGAGTTTGCGATGTATCAATTACCACATCTGCCGTGTATCGATCCGCGAGACAAAGAAAATATTGATGCAGTCACCATGCCGGTTGAGCTTCCGGACGGTGAGCCCTTTGTTCTGCATCCGGGGGAGTTCGCGCTCGCGCATACTGCCGAGTATATCAAAATCCCTGCAGATCTTGTCGCGCGCGTCGAAGGGCGTAGCAGCTTAGGACGTCTGGCGATTGTTGTGCATGCGACGGCCGGATTTATTGACCCTGGCTTTGAAGGCACCATTACCCTGGAGCTGTCGAATTTAGGTCGGGCCGCCGTGAAGCTCTACCCTGGTATGCGGATCGGACAGCTGGTCTTCCATACGATGACAAGTCCAGCCGAGCGTCCTTACGGAAGTGGACGCGGCAGTAAGTATCAGGGACAACGTGGTGCAGTACCAAGTCGTTCCGGACAAGATAAAGACAATTGAGCCTTTACTGAGGCTCAATTTTGAGTGCATCAGCCAACGCATCCAGTGCATCTAATCCACTTGCGCCAAGCTGGGCTGAACGTTCCGGACTCCATCCGAATATAGGATCAGGTGCATTGGCGTTGTCCTTAAATGGCATCTCCAACGTATAGGCCGGGCAGTTGAAACGGTGGGCAACAGCATTGGTACACATGGTGAGGTTCGCGGTTCCAGGTGCGGACACCGCATAGCCGTGCTCGCGCTGTAGATCTGGGTTCGCGCGCTCATAGGCTGCAGCGAAGAGCCCGCAAAGCTCTGGCAGGCGGCTCGTCTCGTAGCCCGGGATACCTTCGGCACCACTGAGGAAATTATAAGGCAGCTCCTCGTCACCGTGGACATCGAGACAGAAATCCACACCCGAGGCATCCATCGCCGCGCGGGTATGATAGACTTCCGGACTGCGCTCTAGGCTTGGCTCGGCCCATTCGCGGTTTAGGTTGGCCCCCGCGGCGTTGCAGCGGAGGTGTCCTCGGATGGCTCCATCGGGATTCATGTGGGGGACGATATGAAAGGTCGCTTTTTCTCTAAGGCGTCTTGCGATGGCGTCGTTGTAGTCGAGCAGGCGGTCGAGGAACCCCTCCATCCACCAGGATGCCATACTCTCGCCCGGATGCTGGCGTCCGATAACCCAAAAATTCAGTGGTCCATGGCCGACTGTAAGGCGATGCAGGTCACGACCATCCACGGTTGAGCCTAATCGATCGATGTGTGTGAGGCCCGAGAGCTGACACTCAGCAAGTAGATCAAGGTGCTGCTCGTGAGAGTGTGGTGCGAAATACGCGTACCATTGCATTGCACCTTCGGGCTGGTGGGCAATTGTCAGGACACCGTCTTCAAATGTGGTATCCACCCGCGTCCAGGTCTGCCGGTCGACACTCGTACAAACTCGGTAGCCGTTCCACGCTTTAGGGTAGCTTGCCTCACCCGCATTGACGATGCGCAGGCTCACGTCCTTGCCCTTGGCACCGTCGACACGAAAGTGGAACCACTGCATATGCTCGTCACCTGCGTCCATTTGGATGCGGAGGTTCGCGGTGTTGTTGTCGAGAAGCTCGACGACTTCGATATTGCCTGAGTCGAAATGTGAATCGATATGCATGTTTGTATCCATGATGTGAGAGCGACCGGGTGAATGACATCGGAGCGCACGCTTTAAATTGTCCTCGGACAAGGTACAAGTAAAAAGGGAGCGATTCCTCGGGGAGTGCGCACCCGCGGTCTCGCAAGACTAAAGAGAAGGAAGGTTTCAGATGGATCAAACTGTATATAAGTATCAGCGCACCTTCGTCCTTTCGTTATCTGGTGCGCGCGACCCCCGCGCACCAGGGGGAGCAGTCACGGTTGCGCTCTGCGGTCACTGGGACCATCATGGGACCTGCCGCTGGCCTCATCTCTCGACGATTGAGGAAAGTCCTGAGGGGACCCATTTGCTCACGGTGCATTTTGATGCTCCCGATGAAGAGGTCGAAGAGGTGCTCAGGAAGATCCACGCAGGGATTGAAACCAACTGTTTGCGCGGTCCGGACGGTAGAGAAACTACGTGGATGGTCAGACCAGCCTGAAAATTGATTGGGTGTCGTGGGAGTCGGCCTCTGGGTTTACGCAATGGATTTGATTGGGTTCTTAATTTTCCCCCTTTATTGATGGCCCATACTCTGCGAGGTTTCGCGACCTGTGAACAGTTTCGTGGGACGTCAAATCGGATACGGGCCCGCGTTGTCGACCTCCATTCTCGATGGTTCGATCATGATTAGATGTTCGAATTAGCCGACCTTTTCACTCACTTGTGTCTTAGGCTCAAGCGGGCGATATTCAGGCTCGCTTAGTTGCGGGCTGATGAGTAGGACCAGAGTGTTAGAGTTGGGTGATGAATAAGGGCGGTACGATCGACTTCCTCAAGCTCTTTGGGATTGAGTCGGATGAGCGAGACCTTGTAGGACTCGTGGTTTTCCAAGCCGCCCTCTTTGGCTTCCAGAATTTGTTTACCCGTACTGCCGTATTTGCACTCTTTCTAGAAACCTTTACGGCTGGCGAGCTCCCCTTTCTCTATATCGTGACCGGTCTGGTGGTCCCTATCCTGGGAACCGCATTTTCTACTTATCAGCGTAAGACCAGCCGGCTTCAGGCATATTCAATCTCGCTCAATGCAGTTTTTGTGTTGCTCGCTGGGATGGTTGCCTCGAGCTACATTCTCAAAGACCATCCGGCCGCTATCTTTTTGTTACCCGTCCTCTATTTAGCGGTTTTTCGATTTTTGGAATTGGTTCTCTCGGGTACCAAAAATACGGTCTTTACATTACGCCAGACAAAACGACTTTCTGGGCTCATCTCTACCGGGGCCAAATTAAGCATGTTGGTGGGTGGTCTGATGGTACCACTGCTTCTTGAGTTTTTTGAGATACAAGCACTGATTCTCATATCGGTCGTTATGATCTTTATCGCCAAGCTCAATCAAGGTCGCATTTTGAAATCAGCAGCGATTGAACTGCAACCGTTATCGGCGGATTCGACGCCGAGCAATGCCCAAAAGGAAACAGGGATAAGTGAGCCCTCTGAGCGCCAGACCTATCGCGCCTATGTCATGTGGATTCTCGCGATTCAGGCCGGCCTCTCAGCGATGTATTTCGCGATTGATAACGCCTTTTTAGCCGAAGTGAAGACTCACTTTACCACTGCTGAAGCGGTCGGTACCTTTCTTGGCTACACATCGGCAGCCGCTGCGCTTCTCTCAATTGTTCTCGGCCCTCTCAGCGGACGGTTGCTCGTCCCGCGTTTTGGTACCGTCACTCTGGTTCGTCTCACGCCCTTTTTTGTCCTTTTCTGCGGGACGCTTGCGGTGCTCGTTGCATGGGGCCTTCCTGGTACACTTTGGGTATTGGCGGCCTTTACCACGATTCGAGTCGGTGAGCGGGCATTGACACCGACTGTCTTCTATCCGAGCTACGATTCTCTTTTTCAGTCCCTGCCATCCGAGGAGAGTGCCCGATACCATGGCTTCTCATTGACGTTCAGTGGTCCGCTGGCCGGTGCTGCGATTGGTGTGGTTCTCTTGGCACTCGGTGCTGTCTTCGAGCTAACCACGGTTGAGCTCGGCTTATTGGTCTTACTGGTTGCAGCCGGTATGCTGGTTGCTTGTCGCGCAATAGTTGGTCCATATCGGAAGACCTTGGAGTATGCGGTACGCTCTCGGCGTATTGAGCGTCTCTCGGTAAATCTTACCGACAATACTTCCATCGCTATGTTGGTCGATGGCCTTAAAGCGGAACGCTCTGACGAAATCATTTACGCTTTTGAACTTCTGCGCGAGAATGCACCTGAGCGCGCTCGTCTGGAACATCAACACTTGGTTTCACACGAAAGTATGAGTGTTCGAGTGTATATGATTAAGCTCTTTCCTGAGCTCGGTTTTCCCGATGCCTCAGAGCGACTTATTGCTTTGTTGGAGAGCGAGAAAGCACCCGCGGTTCAGAGTGAGATTCTATGGGCGCTCGCTCAGAGTGGGTCTGATAAAACACATGAGCTTTTGCTGCCCTATTTAGAGGGGACGCACCATCGATTACTCAAGACAGCGGTGGCCGCGATGATCAAGCATGGTTCGCTGCATTCAATTATCAGCGCGGGCATACGCCTTGAAGAATTACAGAGTTCCACAAAGCCTGAAGACCGATCCTTGGCGGCTGAGATTATTGGTGACATTGGTAATCCAGCATTTTATCACGGTCTCGAGGTTTTAACGGCGGACCCCAATCTTCAAGTGCGCCAAGCAGCGCTCGAAGCCGCTGGTAAACTGGGATCGCTTCAGCTCTTGGATAGTGTAATGGCTGGCCTCTCCGACGCTCAGGTTCAGAGTCACTCCATGGCTGCACTACGCAGCTATGGAACAGTGGCAACTGACTCACTTTGGGATACTCTTCGCTCCTCAGAATGTCCTCTTTATTTGAAACGTCAGATTGTAGAACTCTTGGTCCGAACGCCAACAAATGAGACACGTGAGCGTCTCGTCGATGAGCTGTCGACCGACGACTTGGGCCATCTGCACATTTGTCTTGCAGGCCTTGCTCTGCTTGGGTTGAAAGCAACTGAGGGGGATGAAGCGGTCATCGACGCTCTTGTAGACCGGGAAGGCGCGAGAGCAATTGACCTGCTTGAATCTGCTGAGCGCTACGCAGAAGCCACCCTACGCGGCGGGGTCGAACTCCGTGAGACACTCAATGAGGAGTACAGGCACTTGGTCGAGCGAATACTCCTTGTCGCTTCGTTTTTGATGCCTGGCTTACCCTTTCGCCAGATCAGTCAGAGCGTATTTCTTGGTCGCAATAAAGAGATCGCGTTTTTCTGTGAGCTGCTTGAGGAGAGGCTGCCTTCACGTCTTGCGAGTCGGATCGTTCCTTTGCTCGAACCATTGGAGGCTACACGCCGAATAGACAAATTGTGTAAGCTTTATAATCGGCAACCTAAAGACGCATTGACGCAGCTCACCGAGCTATCCAAAGGCAGCTTCAGCGTACAGAACCCTTGGCTAGCCGTGTGTGCGACGCGTTTCTTAAGTGAGCTGGTGCCAAAG
>JAYYQC010000116.1:0-10000 GCA_036128675.1 Myxococcota bacterium
ACCGAACCCATCGGAAATGTTGCCGACCTTCCTGTGAGTGACTCTGGGAGCGACTCATCAAACGTCAGCGGCGACGGGAGTTTTGAAAGTGCCGGTAGCGATGCATCGACCGTCGAAGGTGCCGATGTGGACCAGTCAAGCAGTGAGAGTAGCTCAAATGCCTCGATGCAATCCGGTGATTGTGTAGGCCGCTACTGTTATGTCGCACCAGGTGCTTTTTTGATGGGCTCACCTGAGAACGAGCTTGGACGTAAACAAGATGAAGCTCAACAAGCGGTCGAATTCACTTACGGTCTCTACGTCGCGAAGCATGAGGTAACGCAAAGAGATTGGTTCCGGGTTGCGGAAGGACGTGAAGACTGGAATGCGACGCCAGCACATTTTGCTGAGTGCGGCTTGGAGTGTCCCATTGAGAGTATCAATTGGTGGGAAGCACTTCACTACCTTAATGCACTCTCTGAGCGTGACGACTTGACGCCATGTTACGTATTCTCAAGCTGCAACGACGTACCGGTGGGCGAAGGACGGGTCTGTGGGGCTGTCGCCCTGCAAGATGATCGAGGTCATATCATTGAGGATGTGACTGCGTGTGACGGATACCGATTGCCGACTGAGTCGGAATGGGAATATGCCTACCGGGCCAATACGACCAAGGCGCTCTACAACTGGAATCTCACTCAGGCGACCTGTGGTATGGACCCAGCCCTTGACGCGATTGCGTGGTATTGCGGCAACTCTGATCTGAGTACCCATGAGGTCGGCCAGAAACTTCCAAACGCTTGGGGGCTCTACGACATGGCCGGCAACGTTTTTGAGTGGTGCTGGGACAGCTATGGACCGTTTAAGTCGTTGCGTGGCGGGGACTGGCACTTTTATGCCAAGGGAGGCCGGGCGGCGTACCGTTTCGGAAACTCGGCCGAAGCCCGAACCCCGCATTATGGTTTTCGCGCGGTCCGAACCGCCTGGCAGTGACCCTTAGAAACGAAACTGAACTTGAAGGTGGTAGGCGAGGCCGCTGAAGTCGAAGACTTTCGGAAGCTCGCTCCCATCTACCACGTAATCACCTTCGTAACTTACCTCGACTGATTCTGAGCTGCTCTCGCTTGAGTTCGTACCGCTGTTTTCGCTGAACTGAAGCTCCCAAGGAGCTTCGGTATCGATGTAGTGGTCGAGGTATTGCACACGCATAACCACTCCTATGGAGCCGTCATCTGGCTGATAGGCTAGATTCACCTCAGGGGCCAATAGGAACCCCGTCTTACGAACCTGCATGCTGGCTCGGTCGCTCTCGTCGAAATAAATATCGGTATCGTCGAAGGTCATATATGCATCGCCGATGTCTGCGGCTTCGACATCAAAACCAATCTGATAGTCTAAGAGACCTATGCCAAGGCCTGCGCCGACAACAATCGAATCGGCCACATCCATCTCCACCGATGGCCCAATCGAGAATGCAAAAATCCCTGCGCCATCCCAGGTAAGTGGAGCGTACCCGACGTCCAGATTGAGTCCTACTCGGACGGGGTCAACGATATTCCAGAGGATATTTACGCCGGTGCTGAAATGGGTCTGTGAGTCGGTTGCAGGTACATCGGCGCTGAAGCTGTAGATGCTACGGCTCGGCGAGTCATCGCGGACGCTGAAATCGGTATTAAAGCCCGGTGTCTTCATCGCCGAAAAGCCGAGCCCGAGTCGAAAATAGACTCGAGGACCATCGTCGTGCTCGGCGCTCGGTGCATCCTCGAGGCTGTCGTCGGCGCTGGAGGAAGAGTCTGTCGAGGTCGTTTCGGTTGCGGTTGGCGCGGTATCGACTGACTCAAGTGTGGGGGCCTTCTCTTTCCCTCGAAGGCCACCGACCGCATCAAGCTCCTCTTGGGTCGCCTCAACAGCGTCATCATCCTCCTGGGCATATGCAGGACCGGCGAGCAGACACAATGCAAGGGCCGATGAGAGGGCGGGGCGAATCACAGTTCTTAGTTGCATGGTTTAGGTATCTCCTTGTGCTCGGCAGGACGCATCATCCCGTCGCTTTATTCAGTCTATCGAATGCTCAAGGTCGGAGGAAATATTTGCGGCGATCTCGTGGGTCGTCTAGCTTCAGCCCGCCAACAGGTGGTTGGCTTTAAAAAACGGAGACATTACGTATGAAAAGAGCGCGCATTCTTGGCCTTGGTTTGGCTCTAGCACTGACAGCTTGTGGAAGCGACGAGACTACTGGTGACGAGACCGGCGGAACCACCGGTGGTGAGACCGGAGGGACAACCGGTGGTGAGACCGGCGGAACCACTGGCGGTGAGACCGGCGGAGGTGAGGTAATCTTCACTGTCGGGAGCTACGCCGTCGAGAGCCAGCGCTCATTTTCGACCGAGGCATGCGAGGGTGAGTCTCAGCCGTCGGAATCAGAAGGAAGCTTTACTTTTCATTTCGAAGAGGGCTCAGCGATGCGCGTCTCGTTTCAGGTTTGTGTCATTGAGGATGGGATAAGTACCGCGATTACCGACGAGGCTTGTCAGGCTGAAGGTGGCGTTTGGTATACCGATGAGCTTTCTGGGACATGGAGTGCCGAAGGAACCACCGTCGACATCACTGTCGTGCAAGAGGATGAAGAGGGTAATACTGAGACGGATAACCTTTCCTGCTCCGTAGAGAGTGCCGAAGCAATCACCTGTTATGGAATCGAAACGGAAGAAACGGTTGATCTCGAAGGCAATGTGATTGAAAGCGAAGACCGATGCCTTGAGCTCAGTCTCACACTTATTGCGAACTAAAGAGAGTCATAAGCGCGGGCGTTCCTCTCCATTGACTTTAAGCTGCTCGATGACGACGCAATCTTCGGTTCTTATCTATCTGCATGGGACGCCGAGTTCTTTATCCGACGTTAAAGCTGTACATCGTAGTCTCATTGACCGGATGCAGCCCAATAAGTTGACCAAGATATTGGCCCTACTCGAGCGAGTAGGGCCAAATCTTGTCGTGTCTTAGAATCGGATACCAGTCTTTACACCACCGGCCAGTTGCAACCCGCCAGCTTGGTAGGCCTGCATTTGAAGACCTTCGCTCCAGAAACCTTTATGAACAAGGATCTGTTGCTCAAAGGTGGTCAGGTCGGCCCTTAAGGAGGACCAAACGCCGAGGTTAAGGCCGGCCGCCTCCCAAACAGTAATGTCGGCTTCAACTCGAAGCCCTGCATACGGTAGTGCGGCCCAGTCGGAATCTGTGATGGTATGCGGGCCCATAAATTCGTCATAATTCTCTAAATAATGAAGACCGGCCTCCAGGCCGCCACGGATATTCGCGATCTCATAATCGGTAGTAGCCGCCACGAGGGCTCCAACAAAAGCCTGGGTTGGTCCAGATAAGATCTTCGCTTGGCTTTCGACCAAAAGACCCAACGCGAGGTGGTCGACGTGATAGTTCACATCGAAACTCGCATTCAAACCACCATAATTAGATACAGCCTTACAGGATGAACAGTCATTGATTGGATAGGGGGTATCGTCATGGATGCCGCTGTTGATATCGAGACTCCATCTAGCTGTTGAGATGGTGTTGCTGGGGGTCTGTGCCTGCGCACTGCTTCCTAGGCCCAGGGTCATGGTAAGAGTGGTCACATAGAAAAGAATTGAATTGGGGAACTTCATAGAAACCTCCTCAAGCTCGCTCGTGAGATTCACGAACGCATTGTAGCTTCGGTGTGGATATGCGGCTTAGACGAATGCCCGGAGATTAGATTCAATCGGGAGGCTAAAAATGTGAAGTTCTGAATTTTTGGCTATAAGTATCAGTTATTTAGGGCGATCTAATCCGCGTGGTTCGAAGCTGTCGCTCCGCGGAGGCTCGCTTGCCTTGCTTCGAAGACGATAGTAGGGCGATCGAGGGTTTTGATGCGGTCATCGCCGCCGATGAAGGGATGCACCTGAGTGGTTCAGCGAGAAAGAAGAGAGGCGTGGTCACGCGTAAGTGCGCAAGTGCTCTTCACCATGCTCTTTGTGACACTCGCTTATTCTCTACTTCGTCTCGACACCTTAACCCATCTGAAGCTCTCTATTTCCGAAGCACTTAAATCCGGACTTTCGTGGGGGCTCTATTACGATGCTGTCATGGCTCTTCTTGCTATCGTGGCCGTACTGCTCTTGACCCGTTTGCATCGATGGATTGGGGTCTTGGTGGGGGGTATATGGCTCACGTTTTCGTGGTGTGTTTGTGTTGCCAACCTAGTTCATATTCGATTCTTCGAGTCGCCTTTGAATTGGTGGGTTGTGCGTGAACACCTCGCGGACTTCTTTGTGGTGCAGGACTCCGCGCGTTCTTTCGAACTTCATAGTGCGATTTGGTTAAGCTTGGCATGTCTGATTGGCTCACTCGTGTTATTCATGAAGCTTGGGACGATGAGTCGCCAACTCTCGCGACCTCGTTGGCTCTTCATTGGGCTTGGTCTCATTGTGCTCGTTGGGTGGCGTGGTCCAGCGTGGATGAACATTAGCGAGAATGGCGCACTCTTGGGGGACAATATTGTTCGATCTTGGCTCCTTCAAACGACCAGGAGTCGACTCTTTCAAGGGGCTAGCTCAGATTGGGTCTCGGAAGTACAGTTGCGTCAACGCGATGGCAAAGGGCATGGCTGGCTTCGTGCGTACAGTGAAGGAAAAATCATCCTCGATTCCCGGCTTGCGAGCCCTGAACTCGAGAAAAGTCATGTCTCAAAACCTGAGGATGTCCTCAGTTTTCGTCGGCGGCTTGGCTTACCCAATGACGGACCAATTCATGTCGTGTATCTTTTTTTAGAGAGTGTACGTTCTTACGAATTAGAGCATCCCAAGATAGGACCAGCGATTTTTCCACGCATTCGAGAGCACATCTTGCGGCGGGGGCAGACCTTTAGACAGGCTTATTCATCTAGTTTTGAGGCGGGCCAAACCGTGAGAGGACAGTTTTCGGCCTTCTGCTCCATGCTACCGAATATTGGTGGTGCGGCCACGTATATCGCCCATCCGACGCTTTCGATCTTTTGCATCCAAGATTATTTGAAAAATCTTGGTTATAGGCAGAGCTGGATGAACTCTCACCATTCCGGGTACCACAACAAGCGACTCTTTGAGCGCCGTCATGGTACGACGGAATTTTATGACCAGGAGTACTTTGAGGCGGTTGGTATTGAGAAAGAGATCGGTTCGTGGGGGCTGGCGGATAAACCTTTCCTAGAAGCTTCGTTGAAGCTGCTCGAAGAATTGTCGCAAGATGATACGCCAGTGTTTGCAAACATTTTGACTATTAATACGCATCACCCCCAAACAGTGATTCCCGAGGGACCGGTTGAGCAGGAGTTGTTGGACTTTCTTGAAGCCGATGAAGCCTATCATGGCTTACTCTCGCGGTATAAATACACCGATGATGCAGTCGGCACATTTCTAGATGCACTTTTCGAGAGTGAACTGGGAGCACGTACTCTGCTTGTGATGGTTGGTGACCATAGTACTCGTCATGAACCTCCGCTCGCGGAAAACTCTGTACAACGTTATGAGGCGCGCTTTCGCGTCCCACTCGTTTTCATGAGCAAGTTCTCGCAGCCCGCTCAGTTCGATGCGCCGGTGCATCAGATCGACATAGCGCCCACCATCGCAGCAGTCATAGGTGCAGAGGCTGAGACTGCCTGGTTGGGAAGGAATATCCTAAAAGAGCCAGTTGGCTCGGCTTGGGTCTACCAAGAGAATGGACTGGTTGCTTACCGCAGGGGATCTAGGGGCTGTTATCCGAATGAAGCCTTCGATGGGTTGGTCTGTGTGGACACGACCTTGGGCGATCCGATGTTCAACGTGCTGCCAGCACTCGAAGAACGCGTAGAAGAGACCGCATTCTTCAAGAGCGTGATCGATGAACTGGTCTACTTGATCGCCTTCGACCGGATTTTCTCCTCGCAGTAGCCTTCTTTTAAACCCTGTGCTGCGCGAAAAGGGTGAATGCCCAGGTTTAAGTTTCGTCGATACCTGGAACTCAGCGTTAACGCGATGCGTTGACGGTTAGATATTGGCTGGTTATTGAGTGACGAATGGGTGACAAGGACCGGCCATTGATTAGGAAAAGGCAATCACGATGACCAGCGAGTTAAAATTGACCTTCCGCGAGCGGTTAGCCCGATTTTTCTACGGATTATCAGGCGTCGGATTCCTCTTTTTCGTCTTCATTGCTCTGACGGGCGGCTTTCGGTTTGAAGTCTTCAACTACCCGATTTCAGGTACCACGCTCGATAGCCCCTTTATTGTGTGCCTCGCTGGGGCATTTCTCGGTCGCCTGATTGCTCCGGCTTTTCCTTGGAGAACGACCTGGGCGGCGAGATTGGTGCTCCCGGTTCTCTCTTGGGCTCGAACGCCGGGACAGAGGTTTCGACTTATCCCGCTCATCGTTGTGAGTATCCTGGGCGGAGCCCATCAATCGTATTCCTCTTACCATGAGAAGTTAGGGAATCGGCTCCTCGCGGAGGGAGACACCCTTGGTGCTGCCGAGCATTATCGCCTAGCTCAAGGCCTCTTCAGCGCGCGACAGCGGCGGTTGAAGGATCAGCGGTGCAATGCCCTGTTTAGATCTGGAGAGTTCCAGACTTGCGTAGATGAGCTCGCCCCAGATTTTGAAGATGGTGTTCGACTCTTCCGGCATGGCTACCGTGCACTGTGGCGTTCGTACACTGAACTCGGACTCTATGCTGAGGCCAGAGAAGTGGCTGAGGTCGCGATGGGTAAATATACCCAACTTGAGACGGAGTGTACCGGCGTTTTAGCCCAGTTGAGACGGAAAGAGCTTGCAACTGAATCGGGGGTGTTGAGTGTGCGCTTGGTTTTGCAGGACCAGGGTAAACACGAGACGATGTTCATCTCTGGGAATTGGACTGCGACTGGGTCCTATGCAGACGTTCAAGGGTATGCAGAAGTACCTATGACCCGCAGTGAAGATGGTTTGCACTGGGAACATGAAATCAAGCTTAAGCCCTCGGATGATTTCCCCTACGTTGCCCTGGCGAGTCCCGGTGGTGATATGCGCAACAAACCGGCAATTGCCATGGCTCAATTCTTGGTTGAGCAGGCAACATCGGATGCTTTGCCGCCGATTGAATTAACCTATCTCAACAAGACCGCGCTTCGCCCCGCATCGACACGCCGAACCGGTAAAGATGGCAGGCAACGCGTACTAGCGATTTGGCCGGATGCGGGTTCTTGGTTCATGGCGAATGCCTATGTTCGGCGCGGTCTGATGCCAAACCTCTCTCAGGTCATCCAGCGCGGGACCCGAACCGATATGATTTCGACCCACCCACCTTTTACATCAACCGCTTACATGCGCATGGTCGAGGTAAATTCTGGCGAGCTGGTCGAGGAGAACCGATTTTTGGAGACGGTTGCTGTCCAGCTCAAAGGGATCCCATTTTTAGATTGGATGGTACCTGACCATTGGGTCAGCGCAGAGTCTGGACGTCGTTCTATCTTTAATGTGATGGCTGACCATGGTCATCGAGCAATCAATCTCGTGTTCAACGATAAATATATGGCGTCTCCGGAAGACCTCGCGACAAATGATGGAACCGAGGTAGACCTTGAGGGGACAATGGCAGCTCTTAAAGAAAGCTTGGTTGAGACCGATTTTGAAAGCGTCCTAAAGGACACCTTACTTCTTGATGGTGAACCTAAGCGTAGCACAATGGTCTTGGACGATTCGGTTTTATCCATGGGACTCAAGAACACGCATAAAAAAACCGAGCTAGGTCTTCGTCTCTGGGATGCAGTTGACCCTGACTTTATGCTCCTGCGTTTTCCCGCGGTCGACATCATGTCTCATAAGTACTTCGCAACCGTACGTGATGACCCAGAATTCAATCCAATGGTTGAGGTTTATCGCCACTACGATGCGATGATTGGTGAGTTCATCACAGAACTCGACGAGGACGATACCTTGATCATCGTGTCTGACCACGGGATCCAAGATAGCCTCTTGCATCATATCCAATGTATGCTCGTGCTTGAAGGACCGGGTTTGCCTGCGGATTCATTCGTGCCTACCTTGCCGATTGGGCACCTACCGAGTGTGATTCTCTCTAGATTTGGTATTCGAGAAGGTAGCGAAGTCTTAACGACTGGAGCACGACAGTTCTTCTTTAACGAACTAAAAGCTGAACTTTCTGGAACACCTTCTCAACAAGAGGATCTGTAAATAACGGCTTTGGTAAGTTTTGCGCTGACCAATTGGCTTCATGGCAAAAAAATGACACAGGGAGTTGCTCTTAATGGTTGCACTCGCCGTTCATTGGACTAAGTCGTTGGTGGAACTGGAGAAATTGAGGTAAAGAAGATGGCAGCAGCGGCATATTCACTCCCCGTTACCTTTATAGAGCATTTCACGGAAAGCTACTTTCGCTTCCGAATTGAGCGACCGGCTGGTTTTCGTTTTGCGAGCGGTCAATTCATTATGGTCGGCTTGATGGTTGATGGTAAGCCACTGATGCGTGCTTACTCCATGGCCAACCCACACTGGGATGAAGAGCTCGAGTTTTATTCGATCATCGTTCCCGATGGGGCGCTCACTTCTCGGCTTCAGCACATCAAAGTCGGCGATGAAATTGCGCTCAGTGCAAAAGCTGTTGGGACTCTTACGCTGAAGAGCCTCGGAGCGGGTGGCAAGCGGCTCTTTATGCTTTCGACCGGTACCGGTGTCGCACCCTTTGCTTCACTGATTCGAGATGAGGAAACCTATCAAGACTTCGATGAAGTGTATCTCACACAGACCTGTCGTTTCGCCAAAGATTTAAAGTACGCTGAAGACCGAATCGCCGAAGCCAAAGAATGCCCGTTGGTCGGCGAAGAAGCTCAAAAGAAGCTTCGCTTCTACGGGAGTGTTACCCGCGAGTCGCATCAATACGAAGGCCGCATTACAAACTTGATCGAGAACGGAAAGCTTTTTAGTGACCTCGGCATTCCCGGGTTAAATCCAGAAACAGACCGAGTGATGATCTGTGGTTCGATGGAGATGCTCAAGGATACCCAGAAGGTGCTGGACAATGCCGGTCTCTCGCGTGGTTCCGGACATAGCCCAGCGAATTATGTCTGGGAGAAGGCGTTCAGCGGCTAATCAGCCGTTCTTCTGAGCCACCATCAGGCCGTCCCGAACCGGGAGTAAGAGCGAAGTCACGCGCTTGTCAGCGTGCACGAACTTGTTCATTTCATTGAGGGCATGGTCGCTCTCGTCCTCAGGATTCAGGACCCGTGCACTCCAGAGAGCGTTGTCGAGTATGATCAGGCCACCCGGGCGAGTGAGCTCAACCAGGTGGTTGTAGTAGTTGACGTAATTCACTTTGTCGGCGTCGATAAAGCTCATATCGATGGGGCCTACAACGTTGCGTAGATTGTCCAGCGCTGCGCCTCGATGAATCTTGATCTTATTGCCCCATGGACTCTTATCGAAGTAGCGCTGAGCGAAGTCTGCATGCTTGTCTTCGTACTCAAAGGTATCGATGTGCCCATCGTCACTCAACGCTTCTGCCATCTTGAGTGTGCTGTATCCAGTAAATGTACCAACCTCAACGATGCGCTGTGCCTGGCAGCTACGGATGAGCATTTGTAAAAAACTACCAACCAACTGCCCAGCCAGCATCTGGGGGATATCCATGGATGCATAGGTCTCTTTACGAAGCTCTTCATAAAGTTCGGTTTCGGGAGTTGAATGATTTAAGCAATATTGTTCGACTGCTTCGTCAACCAATCGTAGCATGATTTGTATTCCTGTGTTTTGGACGAATGTTTGGGCATCGCGTGCTTAACGGACTTCGCGCCTTTCGTCGAGAGTTTGCATGAAAAGACTGCGTCCTAAGTATCTATCGCTATGCAGGTAACCTTCGACTCTACCACCTTACCCAGAGATCAAAGTTGGGTCGGATGGTATCACTCTCTTCAAAGATATGCTTGGCACCGGCGCTGATGCCACCTGAGATACGCCAGGCTCCCCACGCCAAGCCGAGCAT
>JAYYQC010000117.1:0-10000 GCA_036128675.1 Myxococcota bacterium
TGCTTCACCTTGAAGTAATCCGACCTCGAGTCGCTCGGAGCCGTAAAAGAATGTGGAGTCCTTGGTGGAAGCTTGGAGAAAGAGCCAATCAAGTGGCGTCCACGTCATGCTTCCTCCCACGATGAATTTTTGAAATTCCCAGGGCTTTGAATCGAGTGCCTCGTCGGGACCCGACTCCAGGGCCCACCCGCTAAGTACGCTCAGCTGAATATCTGGTATCGGGTGATACGTGAGCGTCGTCTCGATGCGTGTCTCATGCCAGCCACGTGGGCTGGAACTCTTGGGGAGTGATTGAATGGTTGAAAACTCGATGCTCCACAGCCATTGCGGACTTCGAAAGGCATTGAACTCGACACCGAAGAGAGGCAGCCCAATCATCGCGGCCAGCGGATGGGTGTACACTGTGACATCGTCACTGATCCCATATTGAACCGACTGAAGTCCCACGACCCACTCGCCTTCTCGCAAGGTGTGTGCGGTGAATTTCGTCAACGGGGCGCCGTATTTCCAGGTTGGTTCAAATATCGGTGTCTCGTAGCCTTTGCTCAAATCGTCGGTCAGAGGGATTGTTTTCATGACGCTATCCTCGACCACGTAGTCATCTGAACTTCCGATCGACGCTCTCAAAAGGAGACTGGCATTTCTGATTCGTTTCTTGATGATATAATCGCCTGGGGGGAGTTGAAGCTGTTTTTCTTCGTCGATAATTTTATCTAATTCAGCAACCAGACTGCCTCGCGCTTGGTGAAAGACCAGGTAGGTTCCAAGGGTGTTTTTTGGGAAAATGAGCTTCGCTCCGCCCGCGAGGTTGGTAAGTGTCAGTTCATCGCGCCCTTTAATCTCATAATCGTAATTTGGGTGCTGGATGCCACTTCGGCTGTCCGCACTCCTCACCAGTGTTTTTTCATACGCAAACGCGAAAGCTTCCGAGAGGGTTACCTGAGCATCGTTGTTATGGTCTGCAGCTCCCCTCAGTGCACTGGCCCAGAAATGAGTGAAGAGAGAGCCCCCGAGATCATCTCGTTCAACCGACGCTTCCTCAGCGCTACTCGATGTGATGAGGACTGCGCCTTTCGTCTCTGAATCGAGTGCCCAATCGAACGCTACGGGAGGCCCGAAACTACCGCCTTTTTCCCGGGTAAAAGAGCCTGATTTGCAGGCGTCAATGACGGCGACGCGGACTTGAAATCGATTATCATCCAGAAGCGCTCGAAGCTCTGCTTGGGGAAAGCGCTCATTGTGCAGTAAGAGGCCCTGGTCGTCGGCGTGTCCTGAATAGTAAAAAAAGAGCTCATCACCGGGCTTTGCAGCACTGGTCGTTGTCCACAATATACTCTGGAGTTCCTCGAGATCGGGTTCGAGGAGCAGGCGCATATTGGACTTGGGGACACCGCCGAGTTCGCGGAGGATCTCCTCAATCTTGCGAGCATCATCATGCGCGTAGCGCAGCGGTACAAGTGGACTGGGTCCTTGATTCACACCCACAACGATTGCATGTCTCTCAGCCAGTGCTGGCTGAGTTACCCAAAAGAGGAGTGTGACTCCTATGATGTAAAACCATCCAATTCTCATTATGTCACTCTTTGAGCACCGTATAGCTTGTCACTGTGCAGGTCTCGCAATTCACCTTTATAAACTCGGTCAGCGTCTCGGGAGTCTGCTTCATTCGAAGTTGCTCTGGCGAGAAAGGAACTGAAAATTCGATGGGCGATGTGACAAGAATAAACGTCTCGAATTGCGGCGCATCATCGAGAGTATACGATGAGGGCAGTGAGAATCGCTCATCTTTGACCAGTCCTGCTTGTTCCTCATTTGGATAATGCTGCGTTACGACTTCAAGTCCGTCGACTGAGAAAATCCCCACATATTGGTTGATTGCGCCGCGAACGACGAGCTGGAGGGTCGTACCGGCGGCTACAATTTGCCGTTCTTGCAAGCGGTCTATCTTGGCCCCCGGCCGTACATTATAGAGTTCAAGGCTCGGGCTTACGACACCTTTGAGTCGGATGCCGTTGTCATCGGGTGGCGGCACCTTCGTTTGAGGAAAGAGGACAAGAGCGAGTGCTACGGCGCTACCCAAAGCGAAGGCCAGTCTTAGACGGGATGACGATGACTGGCTGGCCGGTGAGGCTTTAAGTCGTCGCTCAACCTCAACCCACGCACCTTGAACTGGATAGCGTTCCAAGAATGCTTGGTTTTGAGCTCGAAGTGATTCAATGCGCTCGAGAAGGGTTTGGTCGGCTTGGCTCGCGTCCTCAATAGCCTGAATTTCTTCTCTAGGCAGACTACCATTTACAAAAGCTTCCAAGGTGTAATCTGAGTAAATAGGGGAAGTCATACGTGTACCTCCTTGAAGCTATGGGCCCGCTCTTTGAGGGTTCTTAGTCGCTTCCGTACCCCGGAGACCGAGAGCCCAACGTGCTCGGCGACTTCTTCAAGTGTCATGCGATCGACGTAATGGAGGGTTGCGATGAGCTGGGTTGATGCCGATTCGCGTGCGAAGATGCGGCTCAGGAGAGACACGTTATCCATACGTTTTATCAGGTTTTCATCGAGGTTTGCGATTTGAAGAAGGGTCTCGTCTAGGTCGTCTTCGGGCTTTCGCTTTCGTGAGCGTAGCCGGTTGAGGCAACGGGTTGTAGCGATCGTATAGAGTAGCGACGAAGGGTGCTTTAAATCGCCTAGGTCGTAGCGGCGAATCAGCTCTACAAAGACGTCATGCATCAGGTCTTGGGCTTCCTCATCGCTTCCGAGCAAACCTCTACAACGACGGTACACCATCGGACCGAATTGCCTGTACAGGATTTCAAAGCTCTGGTTCACGTTCTTCCTTCCTTAAAGTCTAACACCGCCGCCGTACAAAAGTGTCACCCTTTTCGAAGGGCAGCCTCGCGTGAGGGCGATCTTCTGCGCAAATCTTTAGAGGTGTCGAATTTATTGGGTAACATCTTTTGGGGAAGCAGGTGTTTCATCCAGAGTAGACGTTATACTTCAAAGGAGGAGGCTTTCTTGTGCTAACCTTTCTAACCCGTCGGCTCGGTGCTGTCCTATGCATGTTCGGCGTTATCGCACTTACCGCATGCGATGAAGAGCCCCGTTCATCGGATGTCATGGTCCCTGAACGTGCGCCGCTTCGAGCACTCACACCTCTCGAGTACAACCACACGGTTGCGGATCTCCTCGGCTTTCCTTGGAACGGTAAAAACTGGCCTGAGCCTCATCCGATCGCCGAGTCACTCGCTCCGATGATGGGGGATACTGCGATTATCTTTGGTGGCCAGATTTATCGACCTTGGCCGTGGACCTTTCCGGCCGAGGTTGGGGTCGAACACTTTGAGTCGATGGAAGACGGGCAAGTACCTTCACCTTATCTCGTTGAGGAACTTCAAAAAGCTGCCAATCACTTTGCATCCTACGCGTTGGTCTCACCTCTCTTTTTCACCTGCGAAAGCTTTGCATCACTTGGACGAGATGAGGCTTTGATATGCGCCTGGGACTCTGTCTTGCGCTTTGCACAGAGAGCGTGGCGTCGACCGATGGATACCGAAAGCCGCCAAGAGCTCCAGAGCTTTTGGTCGGCGAATCTCGAGGGCGAGTCCATTGAAGAAGCCATTGGTTTGACTCTAGCCGGTATTCTCCAGTCGCCCGCTTTTCTCTACCATTTGGAGGTTGGGATTCCGTCTTCGGACGAGGGTGCGCGCCGCCTCACTGCCTTTGAGCAAGCGAGTCGCCTCTCTTATTTTTTATGGGACACGATGCCTGACGCGGCGCTCTTTCGAGCGGCCGATAACGGTGAACTGAGTCGCGTATCGGGTATAGCGGCTCAGACGCGCCGCATGCTCGCGGATACAAAAGCGAGAAAAAGCGCGGTTCACTTCCACCATCAGTTACTCGGACTCGACGACGTGAAACGGATAGCACCCGCACGCCGTGCATATGGCATGCTCTTTGGCGTTGTTCCCGATACAGAACTGGACACCACCGGTGACCAGCTATGGCCTCAGGTAACTGGCGCATTTCGACATTCGATCGAAGCGGAGGTCGATCTCTTTATCGAAAAGACCATTTTCGAATCGACCGGCACCTTCCATAATTTGATGACGAGCCATTTTGGTTATCAGTCATCTGCAAGCGCACCAGTCTATGGCGAGCCTTTGCGACGCCTCTCGGTACCCAATGTAACGACTGAGTACGAATACATCGCTGCTTCCTTACCGCTCACCGGTAGCCTCGAACTTTACGGTGTGGAGTTCGACCCCTCTAAGCGCGCTGGACTGCTTACACAGCCCGCGGTCTTAGCCCTTGGAGCATACGCAGTGAATCCAGCCCCAATCTTGCGCGGTAAGATGCTGCTTGAGCGACTGGCGTGCGAGACAATGGGAACACCGCCTCCGGGAGCGGAGGGAGCAATTCCTCCTGATATTTCTGAAGCGGAAGGTACCAATCGCTTTCGAACTGAAGCCGCTACGGCGGCCCCAGTGTGTGCGAGCTGTCATGAGCAGATCAACCCACCTGGTTTTGCATTTGAGCATTACGATGCAGTTGGCCAGTGGCGGGCTCTCGACAACGGTGAACCGGTCGATGCATCGGGTAGCTTTCCTTTGCGAAGTGGGGAGCTTATCGAATTTGGAGATGCCATTGAACTCGGAGAGAAGCTCGCGCGGAGCAACCAAATCCTAGATTGTTATGTGAAGCGTTGGGTCGATTACGCAAGTGGCTACACGTTAAGTGATGACAACGTCGAGTTGCAGCAGCTTCAGACGAACTTCCGAGAGTCGGACGAGATTCTCGAACTCTTGGTAGCGATTACCACCAGTGATTTCTTTCGCTATCTCCCGATGGAAGGTGACCTCTAATGCGACGACGTGATTTTATAAAAGGATTGGGTGGTCTAAGTGCCCTTGGCGTCTTACCCGGGCTTGGCGGGTCTCTTGCGTTTGCCGAAAACGCGGCACCAAAACGTTTCCTGCTCCTTAGCCATTGTCATGGCTGGCCGTATGATTCGTGGAGGATGCGCCCATCCGATGCTGCTCAAAATGTTGCGCAGCGATGGGAGCTATCAAGCTTTAGTGAATCGGCATGGAGTCAGGCTCTGCGACCACTTTATCGGCACCGTCAACGGCTCAATGTTATCGACGGGCTCTCACTTGCCAGTGCCGAACTCGACCTCGATGGTAACCGTCACGACACCGGTTGGATCCATGCATGGACTGGAGCGCAAGCCGATTTCAGCGGGACGGACACTCGATCTGTCTCTGCGTCGATTGACCAACTCATTGCAAGGAGTATCGCTCGAAATGACCGCTTGCCGTCGTTGGAGCTGGCTCTCAATGATGCCCAAGAGACCGGGCGACCCGTTGCCTATAGTCCCGCGGGCAGTCGGTTACCGGTTGAGACCGATCCAACACGCGTTTGGCGTCGTGTCTTTGGACCCTCAAGTGCGCCCGATCCTCTGACGACTCGCCGCCAAGGGGTTCTAGGATACGCTTACCGCGAGTATCAGCGTCTCTCGTCAAGGGTCTCGTCAGCACAGCGTCAAAAGCTTCAGGCGCACTTTGAGCTTGTGAATGGTCTTGCTGATCGTCTCGAAGGAATGGCCTCAATGACGTGTGAGGTCGCACCAGGGCCTCCAACTGGATTAGGAGCAGATTATGGCGAACGCTTTGACCTTCTGAGTGATTTAATCGCGACAGCGT
Source organism: Myxococcota bacterium (assembly GCA_036128675.1). Classification (GTDB taxonomy): domain Bacteria; phylum Myxococcota; class XYA12-FULL-58-9; order XYA12-FULL-58-9; family JABJBS01; genus JAYYQC01. The sequence goes on from JAYYQC010000117.1 coordinate 5,697, forward strand.
TCGCCTGCGATGCGACCCGGGTTGTGAGTCTTAGTTTAGGCGAAATGCCGACCGACTATTTTGGTTGGGACCATCTCAGTGAAGATGTTCATAAGGGGTTGGCTCACGAAATTTACGATGACCCGCAAAAGCATGCGGCGATGAGCGATTATGTAGAGGTTCATGCTCGGCAGGTTGCCCGTCTTGTGGACCGCTTAAGCGAGATACCCGATGTCGACGGTAGGTCGGTGATGGACAATACGCTCATTGTATGGGGCTCCGAACTCGCTGATGGCTGGCATGGATATCAGCACTATTGTCCGGTCCTCATTGGCGGGGATTGGCATTTCGAGACTGGGCAATATCACTTTTGGCCGCATGAGACGCCCATCGATATCTTGACCCGAACCGGTTATGCATCTTTAAGCGGCCGGCCACATCAACATCTCTTGGTCAGCTTGGCACAAGCGATGGGCATGGATACGGATCAGATTGGTGCGGGCTACTTAATTTCGCAACAAGGTCACGTGGTGGATACACGCGGCCCACTTCAAGAATTGAGAGGATGATTAAATGGTGAAGCGATTAGGAATGTTGATGATTGCCTTCGCACTGCTGGCCTGTGGCGAAGGCAATGCAACGCAAACAAGCCCTGAATCGAATAATTGGTACGACACGGATGGCAGTGGCGGTCCTGGCGAAACTGCCACCGATACCACCACTGAGGATAAACCAGAAGATACAGGGGATAAGCCCGATGACGAAAGCAGCGAAACCAAGCCTGATGAGGTTCAAACACCAGGTTTGAGCTGGTCCGCCACTGTTGATTTAGGCACTGAGACCGGAACATTAGAGTTGACCTATACCGATGACGACCTAAGCGAATGCACTGCAAGCGCATCGGTTTCAGTTGAGGACTATTCTGAGACTGCATGTGAAGGGTGTACCTTTCAAGCAGGCTTGCGTTTTGACGATATCCCGATTGTGGATGAGACGCCGGCAGCTTGCTCAGCCTTGATTGCAATGAGAGGGACCCGCCTCGATGTTGCACAAGGTTCAACGCTCGTCGTTGAGTACGCGGGCATCAATTATTACGATCTCTTGCAGATGGATGCGGATGGTAACTTTACCATTCTTGAGGCGGGGTACAGTGCCATGGTGAGCGAGACACAATGGGTCTTGGGAACGAAATAGCTTTTCCTACCGTAAAAGAGCCTGTCATTGGGTAGCGATGTTTACAACCGATGCATCCTCTTGCTTGGGTTTTGACTTCTCGAGATAGAGCGCAAGAAACTGAGCGGCAGTTGCCTGGTACTCTTGGGACTGACTCATTTCGTCAACCCGCGACCTAAGTCCTTCGAGGGTTTTGAAGGGTAAATCCTTGGTTGCCATGCGGGCCAACCAGCGCGGTAGTCGACCGCCAGGGTGTGGGTCTATTTGGTATTCAATCCAGGTCACTGATGGCGATAGCATCCTCAGCCGGTAGTGTCCTTTTAGGAACGGCATTCTGACAACGCCCTTGACCTCCTTGGCTTCGGAGTGCGTGGTGGATTGTATTGATATTAAAATTTCATTGGAGTTATCAGGAATCGAGACTCTCGAGTGAACGACAACATCTCGGTCCTCGAACGGCCAAGGGGCATCGGTGCGGTTGTAAATGATATAACTTGTGAGGCCATGTCGCTCGATTTGTCTCGAAACCATGCAACGATGAACCCACTCATGACTCCTCGCAGTGTCTTGAAGTATGGCTAGAATGGACCATGGGTCACTCTCGATAATCGTTTGTCCCCTAAAGGTTGGTAGCGTTTTATCTTCTTGCCATAATTCGTCCACTTGAATGCCCTGAGCGTCGTAGATTCGTTGCCAGGCTTGTGGGGGTGACTTGGCAAAGGCGAGATCACTCGCCAGGATGAGGAGCAGAGCAGCAAATGTGGATGAGATTTTTTTGGTCGACATTGGCACTCCCTCACGTGAGATTAGATAGTACGTGAGGGACTCGTTCTTGACTCGACCGATGCGTCACAGGAACGCGACGATTACTCAACGAATCGATTAAGTGCTCGTCGCGTGTTGAACTGCGACTTCAGCGCCGCTGTACACGCCATTTTTCGCGTTTTGAATAATGCGCTCAGCCATCGGTCCGATGAACTCGGTACCGCTTGAGAGTAGCTCTGTCATGCGTATTGCGTCCGGGATTTCTCTCTGCTCTAACGTACCATCACCTAACTCTGCCGCACGTCGTGCGGAGGCAGCCTCATGGTCTCCAACCCGCCGAATATGCAGCTTTGGTACGGGTACAAATGCGAGCTCTGATGGCTTGGTGACAAGTACATCGGCCACGCGCATGAGTCGGTCGGTGGCTCGAACCGCCTCAAAGTGCTTGTCGAAGCTAAAGACCGTCAGCGGTTGCAGATCGCTGTCATTGAAATCGTCCAGAGGGTGTTTACCGGAAAAGGTATTAAGCGCGTCGAAACCATGGAGCTTCTCCGAGTTCACTCCCAGCTCTCTGAGAAGCTCGTCGCACGGCTCTCGAAGGTGCGCGTGGTCCCCCAAGTTGAGCATCACCCGCACTTTGCCGTCGCGAAGAAGTGGCATGAGGCCCCGGAGGTAATCAAAGACAAACGCCTTCTGCGCCCCGGCACCACCAATGGCGACAACCAGTCGTGTAGGGCTACCTTTATCCGCACGGCTCACCCGCAGCTGATTGTCGTGTTCCGCGTTATCAACGAGGTCTCTCGCTACCCAGTGGCCCCCAACCGCTACTTGGTCTTTGGGGACGCCGAGCAAGCGGAGTCGCTCATACGAAGAGGTCGTCTGTACGAGATTAAGTGCGCCCGGAACGATAAGGAAATGCTGTGGGTCGTTGTCGAAGATTAAGTTGACCACTTTTTTGAAGCCAAGCTGAACCGCCAGGTGACCATTGATGGGGTAGGCCGAAATGAAAGGCGTTTCTCGAGGAATCGCGTCGAGTAAGGCTGAGAGTTCCGTGGCCATGAGATAGGCAAGCCGGGCTGAATCGACGCCAGCCTGTGTTGTTACATTACCCCAGAGCGATTCAACCCAGCCTCCTAGATCTGCGCTGATTCGGCTCATCTTACTGTAGAGTTCGTCGAGTCGCTTGATTGCAAAGGCTTCATCACGGGGCGAAGCTAAGAGGTCCAAGAGTCTAGATTCTCGCTCAAATTTAGAGCCATAGGATGCAACGCCTAGAGCGATTCGATGGTGTCCGTAACCCATTCGCACAGTACTTACGATGAGATCCCGCTGGGTTTCCCAATCCAGTGCTGAAGCCTTATCGGAAGGCTCCAGTAGAGAAAGGTCATCGACAAGATCGGTTGGCACAGCTTTCCAATACTGAGGATTATTCGGGTCAAGCTTACAGCCGCGCATACTGAAGCGTAGCGCCATGCGGGACTTTAGGTTCTCCCAGCTAGAAGGAGAGTGTCCGTAATATGTGTCGATCACTGTCATCGTCGAACTCCGTTGTGCGAGCTGGTATCAGACCAAAAGCCTCGGGTCAGATCAAACCTTTCAAAGGTTTGTAATATTTAGAGAAAACAAGCCGGGGACATCTACCCTGATAGAACGGTCCGCAAAGCCACGAGCTTCGAATACGGGAATACCTGATCAAATAATAGGTGTCAAAGTGGGACATCAAATTAGCGATTCAGAAAAGGGGGGTGCTATGTGCGCGACCGTCAAAATCACCTTAGAAAGGAATTTATCCCCATGGACTTTTCTGCACCCGATACAGTGTGGGTTCTTGTCTCCACCATCCTCGTCATGTTGATGACGCCAGGCTTAGCATTCTTTTACGCAGGGCTGACGCATCAGCGGAACACTCTCAACACACTCCTGATGAGCTTCGCTTGTCTAGGTATCGTAAGCTTAGTGTGGGTATCTCTTGGGTACTCACTTGCGTTTTCTGAAGGAAATTCATGGATTGGTGGCCTGGACTATGCATTTCTTCAAGGCGTAGGAACGCAAGCTTCTGACGGGTCAACGATTCCTCATCTTCTTTTTGTGGCATTCCAAATGATGTTTGCGGTCATTACTCCGGCGCTGATTTCAGGGGCCGTGGTCGGACGAATGAAGTTCTCCGCGTATCTATTCTTTGTCGCCTTTTGGAGCCTCGGCGTTTACGCGCCACTTTGTCACTGGGTCTGGGGCGGTGGCTTCTTGTCGCAAGATGGTGCTCTTGATTTTGCTGGTGGTACCGTCGTGCATGTGTCAGCCGGCGTCTCCGCCTTGGTTGCTGCCTGGGTCCTAGGACCACGAAAATCGAACGAGCAACATGAGCGAGCGCATAGTCTTCCAATGGT
>JAYYQC010000118.1:0-10000 GCA_036128675.1 Myxococcota bacterium
TCTACTGGGTGCGGCGATGCTTTGGTTCGGTTGGTTTGGCTTCAACGCCGGCTCTTCGCTTGCCGCAGATGGCATCGCGGTGAACGCGTTGATGACAACGCATCTGGCGGCTGCGAGTGCGCTTTTGGTTTGGAGTCTCTGCGAGCTCGTCAGTGGAAGTCGCCCGAGCGCGACTGGTCTTGCTATAGGCGCAGTCGTGGGCCTCGTTGGGGTCACACCTGCAGCAGGCTTTGTTGATTCGCTCGGAGCGATTGCGATTGGCGGTCTCTCCTCCGTTTCAGCATTTGTTGCGATGACTTATCTGAAGAGATTCGCGCTTGATGACGCGCTTGATGTCTTTGCTTGCCACGGTGTCGGAGGCATCGTCGGGTCGCTCTTGACCGGTGTTTTCGCGTCGACTGCGGTAAACCCTGGTGGTGCAGATGGCTTGCTTGCCGGCAATCCCGCTCAGATGTGGCCACAGCTCACAAGTGTATTAGCGGCAGGTCTGCTGGCGGCAGTCGGAACCTGGACGATCCTTAAGCTGCTCGAACTCACGATTGGGATTCGAGTCTCATCGAATGATGAGCTAAGCCTAGACCAAGCCCTTCATGAAGAGGCTGCCTACGACCAATCTGGGGAGAAACTTTTTGGTGAACGGGTAGTCGACGCTGGCTACGCGACAGCTGCGCAAGTAACCGAAGCACTTCGCTACCAGGTAGAACATGCTTCATCTACGCCGCTTGGTGAGCTTTTGTGTCAGCGAGGGTGTCTAAAGGCTGACCAGCTCTCGGAGCTTTTAGAGTATCGCTTTAGTCGCTAACGCGCTTACCTTCTCCCGAACGGTTGGAAGGGTAAGGTTCACGGAGGTCCCTTCTCCGGGCTTGGTGACGATATCAATTGTGCCCCCAATGGCCCGTACCCTACTCGTGATATTACGAAGGCCAAAGTGACGATAATTTTCACTGCCGGTGAAGTACCCCCCAAGCTCGAACCCAATGCCCTTGTCTCGAACTGAGATGAAGAGGTCGCCTGCAGCCATCTCATTAAGCTCTATTTCCACTTGCTTGGTCTCAGCGTGTTTAACCACGTTGAAGAGCAGCTCTCTTACGCACTGGAAAGCCAGAGCTTCGATTTCAGCGGACTCTAGGCGTTCGTAACTTAGGGTCGATTCAAGCTGAACAGTGAGCCCAAACCGCTCGGACATCGAGTCTCGGATCCATTCAATCGCTGCAATGAACCCGGACTCTTTGAGAACCGCCGGGTTCAGGTCGATGCTCATGGTGCGTACCCGTTGAATGCAATCGTCGATAGAGTCCGAGAGCACCTTCATCTGGGGCTTGGCATTGGAGGGTAAATTGTTGTCGAGAGACGCTAATTGAAAACGAAGCCCTACGAGGTCTTGTTGAAGACTATCGTGGAGAACCATTGCGATACGTTGACGTTCGCGGTGCTCCACTTCGTTGACTTGAATTGCTAGCCCTTGCAGCTGGTGGGCTTGTTCCCGGACAGTCTTGAGGTGACTTGCAATGCCTTTTTCTAGCTGTGCTTTCTGCGATTTTAGCTGGCTAAACTTATGATGGCGTTGTGTGATATTACTCAGGGTCCCGGAGAGCGTTGATGCTTGTGCTGAGACCTCCAAGACAACTTGAATCCACTGCTTTTGTGCGGACTCCTGACCGTGCATTGCGATCTCGACTTCTGCGGGGCCATCTTGGCGGGCTTGTCGGATTGCATCGTAGAGAAGGGGGCGGGAGTCTGGCTCAATGCGTCGAAGGATCTCTTTAAGGCCTAACTCGCTGTTGTCTGGAAGGGCGAGTGCTTTTGCCGCGATCGGTGAGAATTCCAATTCGTTGGTGTTGAGTGAATAACTCCAAGTACCCATACCAACCGAGTTGAGGCTCATCGCCATGAGATTGTAGGCGTCGGCTAGGAGGGTCTGGGTAGCCAGCAGAGCGTTGCGCCAGCGCATGAGGAGATTGAGTGTTCGATGCCACATGAGACCTAAGAGGATGAAAAATCCTAAGGCACTGATGAGTCCAAGTGTCGCCCAAGACTGCTTTTGGCGAAGACTCTTGTCGAACCTTGCATCGATTTGTTCGAGGAAATTGATCATACCCTCAAGGTAGATCACCTTTTGCTCATCGTACGCACTCTGTCCGAGAACTGCCCGGGCTCTCTCGATGTCCCCGCTTTGAACCGCTTGCAGTGCTTGGCGCTCCATCTCCACCAGTCGACGGTTGGCTTCGTCTGTTTGGAGAGTGGCTTGGGTGGTCTGTACGTCGTCCTGAACCAGCGCCTCGGTTTCCTTAAGCAGCTTCTCAAGCAACGGCTCGTTATAGTTGTATCGCTCAATCCATTGTTCATCACCGGTTGCAACCGCCATCCGTGCTGACATTGTAAGTACTTCGTCGAGACGGAGAATTTCGCCTCTCAATAAAATGAGTTCTTGTTGCTTCTCTCGCAACTCATTCATCGACTTGGGGATATTGTAGACAAGCAGGGCCAGGTAGCAGACCGCAACGACGGTGAGAGTTGCGGCGAGGCTTAGAGCCGTTCCGGGATAGTCGACCTTGGTCGTCCCGCTTTTTTCAGCGGGGAACTCGGATAGCTTAGATTTCATTGAGCCAATTGAATGCTAGGCGCAGGAGTTGGGGCTGGGTTTGAACTCCAAGCTTTCGCTTAATATGCGCGTAGTGGGCTTCGACGGTTTTGACACTGATGAAGAGCTTTTCGGCGATCAAACGCGTCGCGGTCCCTTGTCCGAGGAGTTCAAATATTTCGAGTTCACGGTTGCTCAAAACGCTATAAGGCGAGAGGTCGTCTGAAGGGCCACCTTGGACAACGCGTCGTAGAAGTCGGTCTTGTTGATCTCGACTGAGTGCAACTTCGTTGCGTACCACTTGCCGAATGCCATTGAGAAGTTCCGCAGGAGGAGCGGTTTTCATGAAGTAGCCTCGCGCTCCTGCCTTGAGTGCGCGCTCCGCATAGAGTTCTTCTTCATGCATCGAGACGATCAAAATTGGGGTTTCAATATCGGAATTACGAACCCGCCGGATCATCTCAATCCCGTTGATATCACCCAGGCTTAGGTCAGCAACGATAACGTCGCATGAGATATGTTTGAGGAGTTCGAGGGCAGACCCGCCGGACTCAGCTTCGCCCACGACGGCCATATCTTCTTGGTTGTCGATAAGTGCTTTCAACCCACAACGTACGACTGGGTGGTCCTCAACTAATACAGCTCGAATTGGCCCTTGGTTATCGGTTGCATCAGAAACTAGTTTAGCCGTAGTCATGTGATCTACCTCCTGGACCCTCTTTCTGCAAAAACGTTTCGCTTGTCAACCGCAAGTAAGGGGATGAGGGTAGGAAATTCCCCTACGCTCAATGGGCTATCCACCTGAACCAAGAATCAGATCCTCCCCCAGTGTTTTAACGCCTCGAACTCCGTTATCCGGAGCGCTGAAATTAGGTGTTGTCGCAAAATAAAATTGCGCAATGCGTTAAACCCAGGGAGAAGCGTTATGAAAGCAAATATCCAAGCCGAATATCTATGGCTTGACGGCGCAGAGCCAACTCAGGCCTTACGTTCAAAAACCAGAATTATCCGTCGGGATGTTGATACTTTACCGTCTCATGATGAGCTACCCACTTGGGGCTTTGATGGTTCATCGACCAACCAGGCGTCCGGCGGCGATTCCGACCTGATGTTGCAGCCCGTTCGCGTTGTCCGCGACCCGATCCGCGGTGGCTCAAATATCTTGGTCCTCTGCGAGGTCATGCATGCGAACGGCAAGCCTCACGAAACCAACCACCGTGCTGCTCTTCGTGATGTACTGGACCGAGGCGCCGATCGAGAAAATGCCTGGTTCGGCTTTGAGCAAGAATACACACTCTTCAGTGACCAAACACCTCTCGGCTGGCCGAGCCATGGATACCCTGCGCCTCAGGGACCTTTCTATTGTTCAGTTGGCGCATCGGTTGCATTCGGCCGAACGGTTTGTCAGCGCCATACAGATGCCTGTTTGGATGCAGGACTCTTATTCTTTGGTACGAACGCGGAAGTTATGCCAGGGCAGTGGGAGTTCCAAATTGGTTACCGTGGCGACAAAGACGAGGTCATTGACCCATTGGTATGTACCGACCACCTCTGGATCGCACGTTGGCTTCTTCACCGTATCGCTGAAGAAGAAAACATCACCGTCTCGTTTGAAAACAAGCCGGTTAAAGGTGATTGGAACGGTGCAGGAATGCACACGAACTTCTCGACTGATTCAATGCGTAGCCGCGAGCGTGGACGCGGTGTCATCGAAGACGCCGTGGTTGCTTTAGGTAAGCGTCATGCGGAGCACATTGCAATTTATGGCGCGGGTCTGGATGAGAGGCTTACTGGGCTTCATGAGACCTGTAGCATCAAAGAATTCAAGCATGGGGTTGCTGACCGTGGTGCTTCAATTCGTATCCCCCGTCATGTTGCTGAAGAGGGCTATGGTTACCTCGAAGATCGACGGCCGGGTGCGAACGCGAACCCATACCAAGTAAGCGCCGAGATTCTGAAGACTGTCTGTAATTTAGACTAAGTTAGTGAAGCTTCGAGGGGCGTCGACCTATCGGGTGGCGCCCCTCTCATTACCGAACGACTAGGGGAAAGCTATGGAAATTGTATCAGCCGAAGAGGCAGGTCGAGCTAAAAAACGAACGAAGAAAAAATCAACATCGAAGCTCAACGTTGATCGAGCTGGAATCGAACGCGAAGAAGCGCTTTTTCGGGCTCTTGATACAGCGCGTGAAGGTTTTGTTCGCCGCGAGGTAATCATCGATGCCCTAAAGCTCAGCGGTTTACGACTCGATGACCCGAGGTTGGACGAAACGCTTAAGCGTCTCGATGACCTCGACCCGCCGAATGAGATCGGCTTAGAGGCCTTCGCTTCAGCGATTGCACCATCGGTGTCTCTGATTGAACGCGCCTTGAAGGGACGTTTGGTCATTCCTGACTTTAAGCAGTTCGAGGGAGAGATCCGGGAGATCTTTGAAGAGACTCGAGGTTTTGAGGGCGGCAAGGTTGCTGACTATATCCCCCAACTCGGTCGCGTATCACCGGAACGTTATGGTGTGGCACTGTGTACGATCGATGGACAAAGATTGGCCCTCGGTGATGCCGACGAACGTTTCTGCGTTCAGTCGACCTGTAAGCCAATTAACTATTGCCTCGCGTTAGATGAACAAGCACCGGAAAAGGTCCATTCTCATGTTGGCCGCGAGCCGAGCGGTCGTGGCTTTAACGAGCTTGCTCTAAATCACGATGGTCGGCCGCACAACCCGATGATCAACGCTGGCGCCATCATGACATGTTCTCTCATCAAGCCTGAGCTTGATGTTGCCGATCGGTTTGATCATGTGATGCAGCGCTGGTCGGATCTTTGTGGTGGTGCAAAGCCTTCGTTTAGTAACTCCATTTACCTCTCTGAGCGCCAAACTGCTGACCGAAATTTCGCGTTGGGTTATTTCATGCGTGAGCACGAGGCATTCCCAGATGGAACGGAGCTTGTTGATATCCTTGAGTTCTATTTCCAGTGCTGTTCCATCGAAGTGACAGCCGAGATGATGTCGATGGTCGCTGCGACTCTCGCCAACGGTGGGATTTGTCCGACTACGGGCCTTCGTGTCTTTGGTCCCGAGACGGTGCGAAACTGCCTGTCCTTGATGTACTCGTGCGGCATGTATGACTTTTCGGGCGAGTTTGCCTTTACAATCGGTCTACCTGCGAAGAGCGGCGTTTCCGGGGCTATGATGATCGTCATCCCGAACGTGATGGGCGTGTGTACTTGGTCACCTCGCTTAGACCGTCTCGGCAACAGTGTTCGCGGCATCGAGTTCTGTAAGTCGCTTGTGGAGCGGTACAATTTTCATAACTACGACAATTTGACTGGCATCTCCGATAAACGAGATCCTCGTCATGATGCCTCTGCCGATGAAGGGGAGCATATTGCTCTTATGATTTGGGCGGCAAGCCGCGGCGACCTTGGGGCAATTCAACGCCTTATCGCCCGTGGTGCCTCGATTGATGCGCCTGATTATGACGGACGTACCCCGCTGCATTTAGCGGCGGCTGAAGGCCAAAGACATGTCGTTGAGTTCTTTTTGAAAGCGGGTGCAAAGCTGTCGCCAGCGGATCGTTGGGGCAACACACCTCTCGATGACGCTAAGAAAGCGAAGCACAACGAAATTACGGAAATGCTTGAGCGCTCTGGGCTCAATTAAGGAGACAATGATGAACTTAGTCTTTGTTATCGCAATGAATGCCGCGTTGGCCTGTGGGGATGCGAAGGCATCGGTGGAATTTGATGTTCCAGCTTCAGTACTGACCGTCAACGATGGTACCGAACTACTTCGTGAGTTGAGTGGCGTTTTGCTAAAAGATGGCAAAATTACTCTGGATGCTAAGAATGGACTTATTCGAGGTACACAGCAGGCGTTCGGTGATTATCGGGTCTCATTAAACATGGACCGCCGACAACTGGCGCTCTCCTGCGGTGCGGCGAAGGCTACCACCGAAGTCACCACGAAGCGTCACGCTCGGGGACGCCGCTTCGCATCAAGCTCAGCGCAGACCTCTCGTTGCGAACGAGAAGTTTCTGCAATGATCCAGACGCATCTAACGGCGTCACGTTGAAATCCTAAACTGGGAAGCGCTCGGCTCGATCGTGAGAACGATTGAAGTCGAGCGCAGGTCCTTCCGGCACTATCTGGGTAGGGTTAATGTTTGCGTGGCTATAATAATAGTGGCGCTTAATCTGCTCGATATGGGTTGTCGCTGCGATGCCTGGTACTTGGTAGAGCTCTCGTAGAAAGTTTGAAAGAGCAGGGTAGTCTTCGATCCTCTGACGGTTACACTTAAAGTGCCCAACATAAACCGCATCGAAGCGAATCAAAGTCGTAAAGAGTCGCCAGTCCGCCTCGGTAATTTGATTGCCCACAAGGTAGCGGTTGGTATTCAAGATGGACTCAACCCAATCCAGCGCCCCGAAGAGCTCCGCAAAAGCCTCCTGATAGGCATCGTGGCTGGTTGCGAAGCCACATCGATACACCCCGTTGTTGATGGTGTGGTAGACCCGCTCGTTGATGACGTCGATTTCCGAGCGTAGAACTTCCGGGCACAAGTCGAGTGTCGAGCCGGTCAATCCATCGAAGGCAGAGTTCAGCATCCGGATGATTTCACTGGATTCGTTACTCACGATGGTCTCAGTTTGACGGTCCCATAAAATGGGGACGGTAACTCGTCCGGAATAGGTCGGCTCCGCTCGGGTGTAGAGCTGGTGGGCGTAATCAGACCCGTAGAGTGCATCGCCATCGGAGCCCTCACATCGCTCAAAAGTCCAGCCTTGCTCGAGCATATCGGGATGGACGGCCGAGACACCGATGTGGTCTGTGAGTTCTTTCAGTTCACGAAAAATGAGGGTTCGATGCGCCCAGGGACAGGCATGCGAGATGTAGAGATGGTACCGGCCTGACTCCGCTTTAAAACCGCTATCGCCTGTCGGGCCAGCGGAGCCGTCAGGGGTGACCCAGCTGCGAAACTGCGCGTCTTCTCTAACGAATTTCCCGCCTGAGGTCTTGGTATCGTACCAGCGATCCTGCCATTTTCCATCGACCAAGAGGCCCATATCTCACTCCTGTAATTCTTAGGCCTTAGTTTGTGCAAAATTTCTTTCAGTTCAACCCAACGATGGCAATTGACAGATTTCAGAGTGCTATTATTATGATATCATAATAGTAAGGAGAAAAATGATGATGCAAAAAGAAAAGGCAATGAAGCCTATTGCTGGGCTTCCGGTAGTGTTGGTCGGGTTATTGTTGGTGGGTGCACTTGTTGTTGGCTTGATTTCCCGATTGCTGCACCCTGGACTCGGAGTCGTATTGTTGGCGTTGGTAATCTTCTCGGGCTTTGGACTTTTTATGGTGCATCCGAATCAGGCAAAGGTGCTCCAACTCTTTGGTAAATATATTGGCACCGCTAAAGAGCCTGGTCTTCGATGGGCGAACCCATTTTTTACAAAGCTGAATGTTTCGACAAGGATCCGAAACTTCGAAACTTCAAAGCTTAAAGTCAACGACCAGCGAGGTAATCCAATCGAAATCGCAGCGGTTGTTGTTTGGAAGGTCGTTGATACCGCCGAAGCGGTTTTCGAAGTCAATGACTTTGAAAATTTCGTTAGGGTCCAGAGCGAAGCTGCGATTCGAACATTGGCATGCCAGTACCCATACGACGCCCATGGTGAGGATGAAGTATCATTGGTGAGTAATACGACACTGATATCCGGCCGATTGAAGGAAGAGGTACAGGGGCGTCTTGATAAAGCGGGTATCGAGATCATTGAGACCCGTATGTCGCATTTAGCTTATTCCCCTGAAATTGCACAGGCAATGTTGCGGCGTCAGCAGGCCAGCGCAGTCATTGCTGCGCGTCGGGAAATTGTTGATGGTGCAGTCGGGATGGTAGAGCATGCACTCGAAGATCTCTCAGCGAAAAAGGTAGTGGATTTGGATGAAGAGCGTAAAGCAGCAATGGTGAGCAATCTCTTGGTCGTGCTTTGTTCTGAGTCGGAAACACAGCCAATCATTAATACCGGTAGTCTTTACAACTAGTAGTGGTTGGTTGTGCCAAATAAAAAGCAAATACTTCTGAGACTGGACCCTGAGACCCACGATGCTTTGAAGCGCTGGGCGGACGATGAGTTGCGCAGTGTCAATGCTCAGATAGAGTATGTGCTACGGGAGTCGCTCCGAAACTCGGGGCGATTGTCGAAGCCGAAGAAAAAAATCTAAGTGGGCTCTAATTCTTGGGTGCCCTTTGTCGGCTGACTCGACTCAAAACGAGATGTGTCAACCCGGCAAGGTGTCTTGAGATCCAAACAATGAGTTTGCCGTGATTCGTGATAATGACCTCGCGTTTGCGGCGATAGAGTGCTCTGCTTATCTGTGAGGCGGCTTTTTCGGCCGACATCACTAGCCAGGCAGGAACTGGGTCTTTAGCATGTTCACGGTAGACACCTTGATTGTTTACTTGACGAATTTCGGATGCGACAAAACCCGGGCAGATCAAGGTGGTGCTGATACCGTCGCTTCGCCATTCAGCCCACAATGATTGTGCGAGCGCGCGCACCGCAAATTTACTCATCGCATACGCCGAGTTTCCCGGAAGACTCACAAAGCTATTTACACTTCCGACAATCGCTGCACGCCCTTGGCTCTTTTGGAGTTCTGGGTGGGCGGCACGGAGGGTATTCATGACGCCATAGACGTTGGTCTCAAGCTGACGTTGGTAGTCGTCGTTGGTAAGTTTCAACAATGAGCCCGCAACGCCAAACCCAGCATTTGCGACGACCATATCTAAGCGCCCATAAGCGCCGATGATCCGGGCTACCGCATTGGTCATAGCCTCAGGCTCGGTGACGTCGCATTGGATTGCGAGCGCTTTTGCACCACCTGCGGTCAATGAGTCCACTAAGCTCTCAAGTCTCTCGAGGCGCCGAGCCCCAACCGCAACTGTGGCACCTTCGCTGGCGAGCTTTCGGGCTAAGGCTTCCCCGATGCCTGCAGAAGCTCCGGTGATAAAAACAACTGAATTTGACCAGCGACCCATCGATGCTACTCCTTTGTGATGGCAGACTCCTACGGTTGAGCGCGGTCTTTGGTCAAGGCTGAGTCTGGTTAGAGCTCAGAGCCACATCGATAAAACCCAGGTAATTGCCGGTTACCTGGTCTCCGCTCTTTGAGATTGGTAATCTCGGATCTGACCAATCCGTTATAATTTGGTAATAGGTGGTAAGAGCAGTTGGCATTACCAATTCTTTCTGGCTAGATATAAGCTCGGGCATAGAGCACTATCATCGCGCGGTCCGAACGGGATTGGAGAAAGTATGCGGGATTACACGACGATCATAGTTGGCGCTGGCTCTGCGGGTGCGGTTATTGCGGCGAGGATGACAGAATCCTCAGACCATAATGTGTTGTTGAT